>JBFELW010000061.1:0-8821 GCA_041551995.1 Paenisporosarcina sp. | reverse complement strand
GTCGGCGGTTCGATCCCGTCATCCTCCACCATGTACTATTTTCAATTTCATATCGGTGGGGTAGCGAAGTGGCTAAACGCGGCGGACTGTAAATCCGCTCCTTCGGGTTCGGCAGTTCGAATCTGCCCCCCACCACCAGTTTTATATTTGGCATTGGGGTATAGCCAAGCGGTAAGGCAACGGGTTTTGATCCCGTCATGCCCTGGTTCGAATCCAGGTACCCCAGCCATTTTTTATGAGCCATTAGCTCAGTTGGTAGAGCATCTGACTTTTAATCAGAGGGTCGTAGGTTCGAATCCTACATGGCTCATTTTTTATACATACAACAATCACGGGGCCTTAGCTCAGCTGGGAGAGCGCCTGCCTTGCACGCAGGAGGTCAGCGGTTCGATCCCGCTAGGCTCCATTTAAAGTGAAAAAAGACGATTGGAATGAGAAATCATTCCGACCGTCTTTTTTTGTGTCGACACTTTGCCGTTGATTTTCCATTATTTCATTTACCCGAAGTAATAGGTGGATAACAGTGTGATAAATTCTTGCTCTAGCTCATGTGGGTTTTTTACGATTGCATAAGTGGTCACTTTGGGAAGTTCAAATAAATCAAAGTGAACATTCATGATTCTACCTTCCAGTAATTCTCTTCGTACAATGGAGTGAGGAAGAAAAGATATTCCAAGTCCTTCTTGAATAAAGCGTTTAGAAATATGAGCTTGTGAAACTTTCATCGTTCGTAAACCAGGTATTTCTTTTCTTAATTTAATTAATACATCGTCCCAGAATACAGGGTGATGGTGAGTAAAGAGTGTGTATGAGTCTAAATATTCACTACTGTGAAAGAAAGGTCCGCTTTCATCGTCATAACTGTCTGGTGGTGCGATGAATAAAAGAGGTTCTTCGAATACAGAGATAGATTCAATATGTTTATAAGTTGTGGGTAAAGCTGAAATCCCTAAATTCACTTCTTCTTTATCCACAAGTTCTTCGATTAGTTTTGACTCTTCAACTCGTATGGTGATTTCTAAATGAGGATGCTGTTTCATGAAAGTGCGTAATATGTAGGGTAAAATAGTTTCTGCGATAAGAGGAGAAATAGCAATTGTCCATTTGTTTCGAAATCCTTGTTTGAATGCATGTAAACTTTGAATGCTTTCTTCTACACGATTAAGTAACGCTGTTGCTTCCCCGACATATAATTTTCCAGCTTCTGTTAGGGTTACTCGATTTTTATTTCGATCAAAGAGCGCTATCCCAAGGTATTCTTCTAGTAATTTGATATGTACAGTCACACCAGGTTGTGACATCAAAAGTCGTTCCGAAGCTTTTCTAAAGTTTAGTGTTTCAGCAGCGACAGTAAACGTTTTGAGCCATTGAAGTTCCATCATTACCCTCTTTTCAATTAAATATATTAATTGATTTAATTATATATCTTTAATTTTTATTATCAACTTTCAACCGTATACTATCTACATAGGAGGAGATTAGCATGTTTGAAAAAGGTTTAAAAGGTATTGTAGCTGTACACACGAAGATTGCATCAGTTGACGGTGAACGAGGAGAATTGAGATATCGTGGAAAACTTGTGGATAACTTAATCCCTAATTTTAATTTTGAAAAGTTATCCACCTACTTATGGACAGGTGTGGATGGCGAAGTTTCAAGTTTATTTAAAGAAGGAAGAAAGTTACCTCCCCATATCGAACAATTACTTCAGAATTTGCCGAAAGACCTTCAACTCATGGACGCGATGAGGACGGCGGTGTCAGCTTATGCAACACCTGATTTTTTAGAGAAATCGAGGTATGAGCAATCCGTTCTATTAACTGCAGCACTGCCAGTCATTGTTGCCTTTATTTATCGTAAAAGTGAGGGGAAAGAACCTCTACAGTCAAAAGACCATCTTGGCCATACTGCAAACTTTCTTTACTTACTAACAGGGATATCCCCATCTGCCACACAAGTGTCCGCACTCGAAACGTATTTAATGTTGACGATGGAACATGGATTGAATGCATCCACCTTTGCTGCTAGAGTTACGATTTCGACTGAGTCCGATCTTCCAGCTGCTGTGGTTTCTGCTCTAGGAACGATGAAAGGACCTCTACATGGAGGTGCGCCATCAGGAGTTTTGGATTTATTAGACGAAATTGGTTCATCTCAGTTTGTTCGTTCAATAATTGAACGAAAATTTCAAATGGGTGAAAGGATTATGGGGTTTGGTCATCGAATTTACAAGACAGAAGATCCCCGTTCCATTTTACTTAGAGAAAAATGTCTTAGCCTTCAAGGAAAAGATAAATGGCTCGATTTAGCTACAGTTGCAGAAAAAGAAATTACATCGTTACTCAATGAACATAAACCTGGTCGGAAACTATACACAAATGTTGAATTTTATGCTGCAGCGATAATGAGAGCTATTCAAATGGATCCAGTATTATTCACACCGACATTTAGTGTGGCTCGTATTGTTGGGTGGACGGCACATGCTATGGAGCAAGCCGAAGACAATACCATCTTCCGACCTCAATCGGTATATGTAGGTCAGTCATTTAATGGATAATAGAAAAAGAAGTAAGGGGAATGTATGATGAGTGTTATTTTGTCACATGATAAGATTACTTTGAGACCATTGGAAGAGATTGATATTAGACGTTTATGGGAACTTTCCTCTACAGAAACGTTTCAATTTATGGTTAATCAAATCCAGACGATAAAAGAGTTTGAGACTTGGATGATGGCTGGGTATCAACAGATGCAACTATCGGACAATACGGTTGTCTATGTGGTTGCAGATAGAGAGACAGATGAAGTCTATGGTTCAACCCGTATCTACATGATTGATTATCTAAATAAGTCTTGTGAGATTGGTTCTACTTATTATGGGAAAGACTTCCGCCGTACTCATGTGAATACAACTGTTAAATTGATGATACTGACGTATGTTTTTGAAAAATTGGGAATGATACGTGTTCAATTCAAGACCGATGAAGAAAATATCATATCGCAAAAAGCGATTGAACGCATTGGTGCTAAGAAAGAAGGTACTTTGCGAAACGAACGAATTCGCTCTACTGGTAAACCAAGGAATGCTGTCGTCTATTCTATTATTAATGAAGAATGGCCTAACATAAAGGAAGAATTGGTGCAGAAAATGAATATTTATTCATAGTCGTGTAGAGTTGAGCCAATTGCCATTCCCGGTTTACAATAGGTTTAAGTTAATGGGGAGGTATAAAATAATGAATAATAAATTAAAAATATCGTTAATTGGTGTACCTATGGATCTTGGTCAAGCTCGTCGTGGTGTAGATATGGGACCAAGTGCTATTCGTTACGCTGGAGTAGTAGACCGTTTAGAAGAGATTGGCCATAAAGTGACAGATAAAGGTGATATCCAAATCGCCACTGCTTCAAAAACGGTGCACGCTAACACAATCCTTCGTAATCTAAGAGAAGTAACGGATGCTTGTACAGTTTTAGCAAACAAAGTGCAAGAAGTAATGGAACATGGTCAGTTCCCACTTGTTCTTGGAGGCGACCACAGTATTGCAATCGGTACTCTAGCAGGACTTGGAGATCGTTATGAGAACCTTGGCGTGATTTGGTATGATGCACATGCCGATTTAAATACAGGTGAAACTTCACCATCAGGAAATATTCATGGTATGCCATTGGGTGTTAGTATCGGTATGGGTCATGATGAACTTGTAAATATTCGTGGTTATGCACCTAAAATCAAACCTGAAAATGTTGTGATTATTGGAGCCCGTTCGATTGATGAAGGCGAACGCTCATTAATTAGACAAACAGGTATCAAAGTGTTTACGATGCACGAAATTGATAGACTTGGTATGACAGAAGTGATGGACCAAGCCATTCAGTATTTAAAAAATAAAAAAGTTGACGGTGTTCATTTGTCACTCGATCTAGATGGATTAGATCCAATGTACACACCTGGTGTCGGCACACCAGTCCCAGGGGGTATTTCTTATAGAGAAAGCCACTTAGCTATGGAAATGTTATATTCATCTGAAATGATTACATCTGCTGAATTTGTAGAAGTTAACCCAATATTAGATGAAAAAAATAAAACAGCTGATGTTGCTGTAGCGCTAATCGGATCGTTGTTCGGAGAGAAATTGTTATAAACTAGCCAAAAATTAATGCTGACACTGCACATATCATTGTGTTTGTGTCAGCTTTTTTGTTTATCTCTATTTTAGAAAATTATACTAAATATGAAATTAAATTAAATCTTACAAATACAATTTCAATATATGTAAGTTTTTTGAAATGTCATTTGTTATAATTAAATAGATGAAAAATGAAACCTGTCTATACCATGAAACGTATAAGTAAAGACAGCCGCTTGAGCGGAGGGAAATCACGATGGATGCGTTAGTTAATAAAAGAATAAAAGAAGTGTTAAAAGGCGATCAAAACGCATTCGCGGAGATTGTCGAGTTGTATCAAGATAAATTGTATCGTGTATGTTTTCGTATGCTAGGAAACAAACATGAAGCAGAAGATATAGCACAAGAAGCATTTGTTCGTGCCTTTATTAATATTCATACATTCGATATCAATCGGAAGTTTTCAACATGGTTGTACCGAATTGGAACTAATTTGTGTATTGACCGTATAAGAAAGAAGAAACCGGATTTTTATTTAGATGCAGACGTCGCGGGAGCAGAGGGATTAAACATGTACTCGCAAATTGCCTCTACAATAGAGCTTCCGGAAGAAGAAGTGTTAAAAATGGAAATGCAAGATCGTGTTCAATATGAAATCACTCGATTGCCGGATAAGTACCGTGCAGTTATTATTCTTAAATATATGGAAGATTTACCGCTTCAAGAAATCAGCGATATCTTAGACATGCCACTGGGAACCGTGAAAACACGAGTCCATAGAGGTCGCGAAGCACTAAGGAAGCAATTAAGTAATATGTAGGAGGAGACTACAATGAATATGTGTCCAGATCATATCGTTCATTATATGCATGAATATTTAGATGGCGAAATTAGCCATGAACATGAGCTGGAGCTTAAAGAGCATTTAACGAGTTGTACATCCTGTTCACAACATATGCAAGAGTTAAGCAAAGTTGTAGCGTTTGTTCAAAGTGCTTCACATATTGCAGCACCTCACAACTTTGTTGAAAATGTCACGGCGCGTCTACCAAAAGAAAAATCACGTGCAGGAGTAAAACGCTGGTTCCACAGTCACCCGTTATTAACTTCTGCCGCGTTATTTATGATCTTAATGAGTGCCTCTTTGTTTACAAGCTACAATGAAGATCAACAGTTTTCATTTACAAAACAACCTAATATTATCGTAGAAGGACATACGGTTATTGTTCCTGCAGGAGAAATTGTAAAAGGAGACCTTGTAGTTAAAAATGGTGACATACTAATTGACGGAGTAGTTGATGGAGATGTTACCGTCATTAATGGTCAATACATGGCATCAACGGCGAATGTAACAGGGGAAATTGATGAAATTAACAAAGCGTTTGATTGGCTCTGGTATAAGATGAAAAACATGGCGAAAGACGTATCATCACTCCTTAAAAATGACGATTAAAAGCCTTCCTGAAATTGTGGGGGGCTTAATTTATTGAATAAAGCAGTTATAAACTTACTATGTTATACTAAATTCATATGAATATGTGATGAAGAGTGGGGGATGCCACATGCCGTTTATTGACCAATTTACAGACTTAACGCCGGTAAACGTGCTCGTTAATATACTTGATGTGTTACTCGTGTGGTTTGTTGTTTACAAGGTTATTACTTTAATAAAAGGAACGAAAGCAGTTCAGTTATTAAAAGGAATCTTTGTTATTATAATTGTTCGTGCATTAACTACTGTATTTGGATTAGATACACTGGGGTGGATGTTGCAAAAGGTCATTGACTGGGGTTTCCTTGCAATTATTATTATTTTCCAACCAGAGTTAAGGCGTGCACTTGAACAATTGGGACGAGGCAAACTATTTGCCCGCACGAACCTTCAAGAAGCGGAAGATCAAAATCGTTTAATTGAAGCGATGTCGAAGTCTGTAAGCTATATGGCGAAGCGTCGAATCGGTGCACTTATTTCTATTGAAAGAGAAACTGGAATGAGTGACTATATAGAAACAGGAATTCAAATGAATTCTGATATCACTTCTGAATTATTAATAAATATTTTCATACCTAACACACCACTTCATGATGGTGCAGTTATTGTGCAAAAAGATAAAATAGCAGCAGCTGCCTGTTATTTACCGTTATCTGAAAGTCCTTTTATTTCCAAAGAGTTAGGGACAAGGCATAGAGCAGCACTTGGAATTAGTGAGGTAACCGATGCCATTACGATTATAGTGTCTGAAGAAACGGGAGCCGTTAGTTTGACATCGAACGGTGACCTTCACCGAAATCTGTCTATTGAAGAATTTGAAACACGTTTGCGTAAAGTATGGTTCGGACCAGAACCTGAAATTGTGAACACTTCAAAATGGACGTGGAGGGGGAAAAAGAATGGATAAGATGATGGATAACCCTTGGTTTTTAAGAATCACGGCACTCCTATTCGCCATGCTTTTATTCTTAACCATTAAGTCAGGTGAAGAAAATACAAATGCTGGTGCTTCAGGTAGTTCGCGAGACATTATTCGTGATGTACCTGTGGAGGTATTTTACGATGACGATAATTTGATAGTAACTGGTGTACCTAAAACAGTGGATTTGACCATTTCTGGACCAAGTCCGCTTGTGCAGTCGGCTAAGCAATTGAGAGACTTTAGTGTATTTGTTGATTTAAGGCATTTAAATATGGGCGAACATGCAAATGTTAAAGTGCAGATTGAGAATGTATCAGATAAACTAGAAGTGAGTTTAGACCCTGGGTATATTGTGGTGAATATTGAAGAACGTATTTCTCAAAATTTTGATGTAGAGCCTGAAATGAATAATCGTTTACTTGAAGAAAACTTTGTTATAACAGGTATGAAATCAGAACCTAAAACCGTAGTAGTAACTGGTCCTAAAAGTGTGATTGAGAGCATTGCTTTTGTTAAAGCAACCGTTACAGGAAATCCAGGAATTAATAAGACTTTTACAAAAGAAGCGACAGTGAGCGTACTTGATAGTAATTTAAGAAAGCTTTCAGTAACAATCGAACCACAACAAGTAAATGTGAAAGTTGAAATTGAAGAATATAGTAAAGAAATTCCAGTAACTCTTCAGCAAAAAGGAGAACCAATGGAAGGAGTTACGATTAATGACGTAACTCCTAAAAGCTCAACTGTTCGAGTATATGGAAATAAAGCGAAAATTGATGAATTAGATGAAATTATAATGGAGGTCGATGTTAGTAAACTGGAGAAAACAGAAACGTTTAATGTTAAAATACCAGTTCCTGACGGTGTTTCGCGCCTCTCAAAATCGGAAATAGAAGTTAAAGTGGATGTCACTTCTGCACCACCAGTTAAGGAAGAGGATCCAACAGAAGAGGAAGGTTCTGCACAACAGAGCTCTCGTGAATTCGCGAACCTTGATGTTGAAGTTCGAGGGTTAGATAATCAAGAAAAAGCATCATTTATTGAACCAGAAAAAGGACAAGTTTTGTTAATTGTACGTGGTGAAAGTCCATATCTAGAATCTTTAAATGTAGAGGACTTTAAACTATATGTAGATGCAAGTAACGTAACAACTGGGGAAAATAAACTAAATGTAATGGTAGAGGGTCTAAAAAGTGGGTCATGGACAGTTTCAATGCCTCTAATTACAATGCATGTAGAAAATGCTTAAGCCTGGATTTTGAAGGAGAGAGATTATATATGGGTAAATATTTTGGAACCGATGGAGTTCGTGGAGTAGCTAACAGTGAGCTGACACCTGAAATAGCATTTAAATTAGGACGTATCGGCGGGTACGTGTTGACAAAAGGAGCTAGTGACCGTCCAAAAGTATTAATTGGTCGTGACACTCGAATTTCTGGTCATATGTTGGAAGGTGCTCTTGTAGCAGGTCTTCTTTCTGTAGGGGTAGAGGTTATGCGTTTAGGTATTATTAGCACACCTGGCGTTTCGTATCTAACACGGGTCATGAGTGCAGAAGCAGGCGTTATGATTTCTGCATCACATAACCCAGTGGCTGACAACGGAATAAAATTCTTTGGTTCTGATGGATTCAAACTTTCTGATGAACAGGAAGCTGAAATTGAAGCGTTTCTTGACGCGGAAAAAGATGAACTACCCCGTCCCATCGGTAAAAATTTAGGCTCTGTCACAGACTACTTTGAGGGTGGACAAAAATATATTAGTTACTTAAAACAAACAGTGGACAATGACTTTGACGGCATTCATGTGGCTCTCGATTGTGCACACGGAGCTACATCTGCTTTAGCCACACATGTATTTGCAGATTTAGACGCTGATCTATCTACGATGGGTGCATCTCCAAATGGATTGAATATTAATGATCATGTTGGTTCTACACATCCCGAAGTACTTGCGAAATTTGTAATGGATAAAGGGGCTAATGTTGGACTAGCATTTGACGGAGATGGAGATCGTTTGATTGCAGTAGACGAAAAAGGACAAATTGTCGATGGCGATCAAATTATGTATATTTGCGCGAAGCATTTACACAATGAAGGTCGGTTAAAACATGATACTGTTGTATCTACAATTATGAGTAACATGGGCTTTTATAAAGAGTTAGAATCTAATGGTATGAAGAGCGTAAAAACAGCGGTTGGAGATCGTTATGTGGTCGAAGAAATGAGAAAAAACGGCTACAATTTAGGTGGAGAACAATCTGGACACATCGTGTTT
>JBFELW010000060.1:0-8834 GCA_041551995.1 Paenisporosarcina sp. | reverse complement strand
TTTGCGACGGAGCTAGCGTAGCGATGCAGGAGCAGATGTTTACCATGCGCCTGCACTCCAAGCATCACGGAATCTTAATTTCCACTAACTGGATATCCTTTTCCGTTAAGGAATCGATGCGTTCCCTTAACGATCGGAAACCGGTTTGGGTATGTTCCAATTCTTCTTCATACTGGCAGTGTTGATTGCGGTCGTAGACGACCATTGTACTTTTTCCCATACTGACTCAAAAGCGATGACGTGTTTCATACATGGTAAGAAAGCGTCTGCCTGTAATGAAAATCACATGTACTAGTTGTTTTGCCTCTAGCCTCGAAACATAAAAGTGTGTTGTTAGTGAATCTGATAGAACCATGTTAAAAATGCCAACCAGATAGTGTCTAAACTACACTATTTTCACAATTTTTATTCCAAACTCCATCCATTTACTATAAAATTAGGATAAATTGGATTTGAAATGAGGGAAGACTTGTGAGCAGTTGTATACATTGTGGTATTTCTTTTGATTTTTATTCGAAAGGATACTTCTTTATAGAATCAAAAACACCAAATCTGGAAGGCACAGAAAAGTATCATATGATAAACGAACATTTAGGATATTTTGCATATGACTCGCTTGATTTAGTTCAACAAGAACTAAATCGATGGAAGAAGGTCGAGGGAATCCGACTTGGTCTATCACGATCTCCGCGATTAGAACGTCTACTTGATTTGAAAACATTTGAAGCAAGATTTGAAGAGAGAGATACAGTTAACTTTATTCAAAATGGAGAATTGGTTAGTCATTTACAGCCCATTATTCATATGAATTCTAAAGAGGTTTATGGATATGAATCTTTATTACGTGCATCCAATCCCAAAGAATTTATATCGCCCGGTAAGTTATTTGAAGTTGCCTCACAAACAGGATTGCATTCATTGCTGGACCAACGTGCGCGTGAAGAGGCGATAAAAGCTCGAGATGGAAAAATTATTCCAGGTCTAAAAAGTTTTATCAATTTTTTACCTTCGACTATTTATAATCCTGATTTTTGTTTACAACATACGTTCAGAATTGTTGAGAAATATAATATAAATCCAGCCGATTTAGTTTTTGAAGTAGTTGAAACAGAAAAAATTGTGGATGTCGACCACCTAAAGAATGTCTTAAATCAATATAAAAAAGAAGGAATGAAAGTCGCGCTAGACGATGTTGGTTCGGGATTCTCAACGGTGAATATGTTGGATTTGTTACAACCAGACTTTGTGAAAATTGATCGATCTTATATCAGTTTTTGTGACCGGGACGATGAAAAGAAAAGGTTCTTAAAAGAAACGAATGAACGAGCTCATTCATTGGGCATTCAAACTTTAGCTGAAGGCATTGAACGCATGGAGGAATTTGAATTGTGTCAATCATTAGGCTATGACTTTGCTCAAGGCTATTTAGTTGGGAAACCTGCATTAAATCCTTCCTTGAAATCGGATTGGAAGTCACTTGTTAAATAGCAGTTATAAAATTTCCCTTAAGTGTGTATCTTTAGACTTAAGGTTTTTTTCTGTAGGATGTCCTTGTAGAAATTGTGACGAGATAGGAACATAAATGTGTAAATTTGAAGATTCTTATTTGAAGAAAGCCTATCTAGGGAATATGATAGAGGAAGATGTTGTTTAGGAAAGGATTTACGTCAATGAAAATTAGTGATTTTTCAATTAAACGCCCAGTCTTTACAACGGTCATCATGTTCTTAGTTATAATTTTAGGAGCGGTCTCATTTTTTAGAATACCGGTAACATTGATTCCAGAGTTAAACCCACCAATAGGCGTAGTGGTAACGACCTATCCTGGAGCTAGTCCAACTGAAGTTAGTGAAAAAGTGACAAAGCCACTTGAAAATAGTTTATCAACTCTTCCTGGCATAAAATCATTACAGTCCTCTTCACAAGAAGGGGCGAATTTCATCCTATTACGCTTTGACTGGACAACCAATATTGATGATGTTCAAAATGATATTATGCAACGTATTGATCAAACACCTATACCTGATGAATCTCAAAAACCTCGTTTCTTAAAGTTTGACCCTGCTCAATTTCCTGTCATTCAATTATCTTTACGTGCACCTGAGAATGGCGGTGACGTTCGAGTAATAGCTGAGCAACTAGAAAAAGAATTACGTCGTACAGAGGGCGTAGCGAGTGTCAACGTATCGGGTGCATTGATTGAAGAAATTCAAATTCTGCTAGATCAAAACAAACTTGAAGAAAAAGGATTAGCACAGTCCGATATCGTTCAGTTAATTCAAGCAAATAATGTCTCTTTTCCTGGAGATCCAATTGAAACGGAAGATGGGAAACAGTTAACTACGCGAATTGTCAGCACATTGACCACTGTTGATGACGTTCGGAATTTAGTTGTAACTGTAAATCCATTAGATGGTCAAAACGTGACAGTGGGAGATGTTTCGACTGTATCGTTAACTGAACAAGAGGCTACTACTGAAACAAGAGCAAATGAAAATCCAGCTGTATTAATGTCGGTTCTACAAGAGTCTGGTGCTAACACAGCGAGCGTTTCAAGTGCTTTTCAAGAATCATTAGAAGTGTTGCTTGAGAAAGACGAGTTTAAAGGTGTAGAAGCAGACATTTTATTTGACCAAGGCGATTATGTGAAATTAGCCATCGGGAATATTGGTTCTGCACTCGCTTTTGGTGGCCTTTTTGCCATGCTAGTCTTATTTGTTTTTCTAAGAGGAATAAAGAGTCCTATCATTATCGGCATTGCCATTCCGTATTCAGTCATCGTGACATTCGTATTGATGTATTTTGCGGACTTTGCTTTGAATATCATGACACTGGGTGCACTAGCTTTAGGAATAGGAATGTTAGTGGATAATGCCATTGTCGTTATAGAAAACATCGAAAGACACTTAGCGATGGGGAAAGACCCCAAAAAAGCTGCGTCTGACGGTACTAAGGAAGTTGCTGGTGCAATTACTGCATCCACATTGACTACAGTTGCCGTGTTTGTTCCTGTTATTTTTATTACAGGTCTAATTGGGCAAATTTTTAAAGAGTTTGCTTTAACCATATCGTTTAGTTTACTTGCTTCTTTAGTCGTTGCTTTAACTGTTATCCCGATGTTAGGTAGTCGGCTGTTGAAGAAACCCAAAGGTGATTATGAAGCAAAACGTAGACGCTCAAAATCATATAATAATTTTGAAAGATCGATTAGATGGGCTCTTGGTCATCGAATCATTGTTATCCTGTTCACAACTGTCCTACTAGCCTCAGGAGTCCTAGGTTTATTTCAAGTAGGCACTGAATTTTTACCAGCCACAGATGAAGGTTTTGTTAGTGTTAATGTAGAGCTCGAGAATGGTGCGTCTGTTGCAGCTACCAATGAGGTAGTGACTAAAGTAGAATCGATTTTGAAGAATGAAAAAGAAGTCGATGTATACGTGAGCTTAATAGGAGGAACCCAACAAGGACAGTCACAAGGATCTTCTCAATCGAATCGTGCTGAAATGTATATTAAATTAGTGCCTCTTGGTGAGCGAGATCGTTCTGTTTTCGAGTTTGTAGACGATATTCAACCGAAAGTTCTAGAAGAGGTCGGAACAGAAGCAGATGTTCGTTTTAACTTGCAAACTGCTGCTGGTTCTACTCCGAATTCATTATCATTTACGGTAACTGATTCTGATAATGAGCGACTTCAACAAGCAGTGAGCAAAATACAAGACTCTTTGTCAGGCTTATCATCTGTTACGGAGATGACAAATGATTTAGAAGAAACGGTTGATGAAATTCAAATAACCGTGAATAAAGCAGCTGCAACAGAGTTTGGCATGGCACCTGCTCAAATCGCACAAACGGTAAACAATGTAACTCGAGGAGCTTTTGCTACACAGGTTATATCGGATAACGATGACGTGTATGGTGTTTTTGTGAAATATGATGAACAGTATAGAAGCAGTATTGAACAACTGAAAAAATTAAAGCTACGAACACCATCAGGCCAGTTTGTTGAGTTGCAGGAAGTTGCCGCTATCGATATTTCTGGAGGTCCAGTCTCAATTAGACGTGTCGATCAAGCAAACTCTGTCAATTTCACATTAAAATATTCTTCTAAGGTTTCCTTAGGCGAAATGTCCAAACTGGTAGATGAAGCGATTGCTGAATTAGGAATACCTGAAGAAGTCGACATCACATTTGGGGGAGACCGTGAATTATTTGAAAGTGCAATCAATGACATGATGCTTGCATTAATTTTAGCAGTCGTTCTGGTGTACATTGTAATGGCTGCACAATTTGAATCATTTAAGTTTCCATTTGTTATTATGTTTTCTGTGCCACTCATGATTATCGGGGTTGCCCTAGGATTGTTTGTTACACAAACTCCAATTAGTATTACAGCAGTAATCGGTGTTCTTGTTTTGGTTGGGATTGTAGTTAATAATGGAATTATGTTAGTGGACTTTATTAACCAAAGAAAACGAGCAGGACATCCAACTTTTGAAGCTATTATTTTCTCAACTCGAGATCGGGTACGTCCTATATTAATGACTGCCTTAACAACGATACTGGGTCTGTCGCCATTAGCAATAGGAATAGGGGCGGGGACTGAAATTAATCAACCAATGGGAATTGCAGTGATTGGTGGATTAGTTAGTTCAACCTTCCTTACTCTCTATGTGGTTCCAGTTATCTATAGTTTGTTTGACAAAGAAACACGTCGTAAGGCGAAAGAGTCTATTTAAAAAAACAACGTTTATTCCAAAATGGAATAGACGTTGTTTTTTTGTCATAACTTTTGTACTATTCAATTAACAGGAGAATTGGAGGAGTGTAAATGCAAACGCCATTATTTACCGGATTTCCAGGATTCATCTCACAACAAATCATACAAGAGTTAATTGAACAGAAAAAAGTTAAGCGCATCTTTGCTGTTGTCCTACCTTCACAAATGGAACATGGAACAAAGGTCGCACATGGAATGATGAGCGCAAATTCAGGGGTAGAAATAATATTAGTCGAAGGAGACATCACATTACCTAATTTAGGTATGGGACCTAATGAGTTAGAAACCATTCGTCATGAGGTGAACACGGTTTGGCACTTAGCTGCTATTTATGATTTAGCGGTACCAAAAGAAGCGGCATGGCTGGTTAATGTGCAAGGGACAGCAATGGTAAATGATTTTGTGAAAACCCTAGCAAACCTGAAGAAGTATCTATATTTTAGTACGGCATACGTAGCAGGAACAAGAAGTGGTCTTTTAAAAGAGGATGAATTAATTCGACCAAATACCTTTAAAAACTTCTATGAAGAGAGTAAATATGAAGCAGAGGTACTTGTAGAAAAAATAAAATCTGAAGTACCTGTCACTATCATAAGGCCCGGAATAGTACGAGGTCATTCATTAACGGGGGAAACAATTAAATTTGATGGCCCTTATTTTTTTATTAACATGATTGATCGATTAAAAAGGCTACCGATTATTCCGTTTATCGGAAAATCAACAGCTTACATAAATGTTGTACCTATAGAATTTGTAACGAAGTCTGTTGTGTATTTAAGCGAAAGTGAAAAGGCGGTAGGAAAAACGGTTCATTTAACTGATCCAAGTCCTCATCCAGTCGAAGAAGTTTATCGTACTATGGTTTCAATTATTACAGGAAAACAACCGAAAGGTAGAATGCCGCTTTCCTTGGCTAAGATAGGGCTAAATTTGAAATTCATGAGACAAAATCTTGGTGTTGAAAAAGAAACCCTTGATTATTTATCATGGGCAGCACATTTTGATACAGCACAAGCAAACGAACTACTAAATGAGAGTGGAATTAAGTGTGCCGATTTTATTGAATCTTTACCAACCATGATTGACTTTTATAATCAACACAAAGATGACGCACATTATCATGTGGTAATAAAATAGGCAACAATATTTACAAGAATTCATATATGATATATTATATATATGAAAACTTCATAGACTTTTGACTGTTGTCAAAGGGGAGTAGCTTTAGGGAAACCTATTTCATAGTCGTCATTACGTGGCTTTTGCCACCGGTTATGATAGCCATTTAATTAATGAGCTTAGCAAGACCTTTGCCTTTTATTAGGCAGAGGTCTTTTTGTTTTCAAAAATAGGTAAGGGAGATTATTATGGAAATATTTTCAGTTGAATTTTTAGTAGCTTTATTATCAATTATTATGATTGACTTAGTTTTAGCTGGGGACAATGCAATTGTTATCGGAATGTCTGCTAAAAACTTACCAGAGCATCACCGTAAAAAAGCCATTATTTGGGGAACTGTGGGAGCGGTAGTTGTACGAATACTTGCAACACTTGCCATTGTTTGGTTATTGAAAATTCCAGGTTTACAACTTGTTGGTGGGATTATTTTAATTGGAATTGCCTATAAATTATTAATTGATGAAAGCGATATAGGCGATCATAAAGCGTCAACAAACTTATGGTCAGCGATTGGTACGATTGTTGTTGCTGATACAATTATGGGACTGGACAATGTACTTGCTGTAGCAGGAGCGGCGCACGGCAGTTTCTTATTAGTAGTAATTGGATTAATTATTAGTGTACCCATCATGGTATGGGGAAGTACATTATTTGTTAAATTAATAGATAAGTACCCAATTATTATCTATATAGGATCCGGTGTATTAGCGTTTACTGCTGCTAGAATGATTACACATGAACCGTTTTTAAAAGATTTCTTTGAGGCCAATCTAATTATTACATGGCTTATGATTCTTGGGGTTACTGCGGGAGTTGTTCTGGCAGGAAGGTACAAAAACCGTAAACTGTTGGTAGTAGCTCATGAAGAAGTTGAGATGGATAAAGAGGAAGAAAATAAATAAACACATCGATGTATTTACTACATGATCAATCAAGTGAACTGAAAACTAAACAAGAGTAAGCTACTTAGAATCTAATAGATTTTAAGTAGTTTTTTTTATACCCCCTCAAAGGTGAGTTATGTTATCGAATAACATGGTGAGCATTGATAAATGGAAGTGGAATCCTAATTTTGGAGACAAAATATGAATTCGCTATAGTCAATAGAATCCATTTTGAGACGCAAATAATCTTATGAGGTGAATGTATTGAAACATTGGAAATCGATTAGTGCCACATTACTAGCTGCATCTTTAGTAACATCTACTTCAGGTCAAGCTTGGGCAGACGAAACTGAAAAAGTGGATTCATCAGATTTTGAAATAGTAGACTTACAAGAAGCTTTGGAAAATGTTAAGGATGAAACAGTAACAAGCGAAGATTTAGAAGTTATTTCTTCCATCGTTCCAGTTGGTTACATGGCGAATAACATCACTGCATTATCTTTAAACTTAGAAAAAATCAGCAACCCAAGAGCAAAAGAAGCACTACAAAAGAATATTGATCGTGCCATTGCAAGATGGGAAGCAAAAAATAAGGTTGAAGAAGAAGTTATTGAAACACCAGAAGAAGAAGTAGTAGTGACACCGGAAGAAGAAGTAGTTGTGACACCGGAAGAAGAAGTTATTGAAACACCAGAAGAAGAAGTAGTTGTTACACCTGAAGAAGAAGGAACAACAGAAGAAGAGCCTGTTGCCGTAGTAAGCGAAGAAGATGAAGATGAAGATGAAGAGAAAACAGAGGCTGAAATAGCTGCTAAAAAAGCTGAAATAGCTGCTAAAAAAGAAGCGAAAAAAGCTGAAATAGCTGCGAAAAAAGAAGCGAAAAAAGTAGCAAAAGAAGAACGTAAAGCTAATAGAGAAGAAAAACATGAGAACAAAGGTAAAAAAGATAAAGAGTAAACTGTAATGTATTTGAAATACTAAACTACTTTTCATTTTCTTTAGAACCCGTTACAATCGATAAGAATTAACTATCGAACGGGCGGAGGTTGGGCTAATGTTACTAGCATCGATCCAAAGATTATTTATACGTAAAAAAGTAAACCAAAATATAGAGCCGTTAGTAGCAAAAGCTAAAGGTGGGGATGAAGAAGTTTTAAATGCTCTTCTTCATTCCTACCAACCTTTTATGAAAAAAACTGCGTCTTTTGTTTGTAAGCGTTATATTCATGAACAAGATGATGAATACAGTATTGCGTTATTTGCTTTTCATGAGGCTATACAACATTTTGAACCTGATCGGAATGCATCTTTTTTAACATTTGCACATTTACTGATACGGCGTAAACTGATTGACTTTATTAGAAAAGAAGCACGAAGAAAAGAATTTACTTTAGGAGAAAATTCTAGTGAACAAGAAGAAGATGCCTTTACTTTGTTAGAGTCTTCTCATTCGTTCGAACAGTTTACAGCGGAGCAGCAAGCAAATGAAAGAAGAATGCAAATTCTTACTTATGAAGAACTATTAAAACCATTTGGTCTTACATTTGAAGAATTAGTGAAAGTTTCACCTTCACACGATGATTCACGACAAACAGCTATACAGATTGCTCAAATTATTGCAGAATCAGACGACTTTTATGAAACCCTCTTAAATAAAAAAAGATTGCCAGTTAAAGAACTAGAAGAGTTAGTTTCAGTATCTCGAAAAACGATTGAAAGACAACGAAAATATATTGTGGCTATTGTCGTATTAATGAGAAGTGATTTACATTATTTAAAAGACTATCTTAAAGGAAGGATGTCACTATGAACACACAAAAAGGAATTGTATTTGAACATAAGTCTTCATATAGCATCTTTTTAACAGAAGATGGTCTTTTTCAAAAAGGGACACCCATCTCATCCTCTTCATTAGTCGGAGAAGAAGTTTTCTTTCGCCCTTATAAAGCAACGGTGAAAACAGTTTCACCTCTAAAAAAGGAATGGATTGCTCC
>JBFELW010000059.1:0-8874 GCA_041551995.1 Paenisporosarcina sp. | reverse complement strand
TATGGACTTATGTGTTCTTCCATGGGGAATGCTTTAGAAAGTGTAACGCTAAATTTATATCCCGAGGTTTCGATATTAAAAGAGCAAATGATTAAATTTGGAGCAGATGCAGTCCTAATGAGTGGAAGTGGTCCAACTGTATTCGGGTTAGTTCAACATGAGTCCAGAGTGAACAGGATTTATAATGGGTTAAGAGGTTTTTGTGATGAAGTTTATGCGGTACGACTTTTAGGAGATCGATGCTCACTTGATTAGAACCGTATATTTGTGGTACCTTACGTATAAATCATTCGTGTTTAGGAGAGGGTTCCGTGAAATGGAAACGAAGCGAGCGTCTTGTTGATATGACGCACTACTTATTAGAGCATCCGCAACAGTTAATTCCTTTGACGTTATTTGCGGATATGTATCAATCAGCTAAATCTTCGATTAGTGAAGATTTAACAATTGTTAAAGAAACATTTGAAGAAAAAGGCATTGGACTACTAATGACTGTGCCTGGAGCAGCGGGTGGAGTAAAATATATTCCAAGAATGCGTGATGCAGCAGTTCGTGAAGTTATCCAGGATTTTATGGAAGAGCTTGGGCACTCGGATCGTTTATTACCTGGGGGCTATCTGTATATGACGGATCTACTTGGCAATCCCCAGATGATGAATCGTGTTGGTAAGGTGTTCGCATCTGCTTTTGCTAATCAACCAATTGATGCCATTATGACTGTAGCGACAAAAGGTATTCCTATTGCACATGCCATTGCAAAACATTTAAATGTACCGGTTGTTGTCGTTCGACGTGACAGTAAGGTAACAGAAGGTTCAACGGTTAGTATTAATTACGTGTCCGGTTCGTCCCGTCGTATTCAGACGATGGTACTATCCAAACGTAGTATGAAAAGCGGTCAACGAGTACTCATTACGGACGACTTTATGAAAGTCGGAGGTACGATGAATGGCATGAAAAACTTACTTGAAGAGTTTAATTGTAAGTTAGCTGGTGTGGCTGTTCTAGTTGAAGCCATACATGCCAATGAGCAGCTCGTAGAGAATTATTTATCTCTTGTCAAACTCCATGAGGTAAATGAAAAAGACCGTACGATTGCATTAACAGAAGGTAATTACTTTTCGAGAGGTGGAAGTGAATGATGAAAGCAGTATCAACCACAAAAGCACCAGCGGCGATAGGTCCTTATGTACAAGGGATGATTGTGAACGGAATGTTTTACAGTTCTGGCCAAATTCCCTTGAACGCAGAAGGAGTTATGAATGAAGGTTCAATAGAAGAACAAACACACCAAGTGTTTGCAAATTTAAAAGCGGTATTAGAAGAAGCGGGTTCTTCTTTGGCCCAAGTGGTTAAAACCACAGTTTTTATAAAAGATATGAATGACTTTGCTACTTTAAATGCTATTTATGGCAACTATTTTGGTGACCATAAACCAGCACGTTCAACCGTAGAAGTGGCACGTTTACCAAAAGATGCAAAAGTTGAAATTGAGGTAATTGCACTAGTTTGATAATTAATTCAGTGAAGCCATCCAAAAAGTCTTAAAAATAAAACCGTTAAAGAAAAAAATCTTTTTCTTTAACGGTTTTATTTTTGTATCTCGTAGTAAATTATAATGCGAATAAAGTGATAGGTGGTGGCAAAACTCTACTCCTGTTTCTGTTTCTGTTTCTGCATCGCTACGCTAGCTTCGAAACATGAAAGTACGTTGCATCGCTACGCTAGCTTCGAAACGTTGAAAGTACGTTGAAACGGAAATCAAAAGAGTTATGTATCAAAGCCGTTTTATTGGGAATAGGGCTGTTCTTAAAAGTTATTTTAAACGACTTTTAGGTCAGTCCCTTTCTTTTTTCTAAATTTTTTAATAATTCCGTTAAAAAAGAAGGGAAATATATTATAAATGTAGAATATAGTTGTCAGAGTCTGTAAGGCATCTTAGAAGAAAGGTGGTGAGAGAATGGAAGTAACTGACGTGAGATTAAGACGAGTTCAAACCGATGGCAGAATGAGAGCCATTGCTTCCATTACACTAGACAGCGAATTTGTGGTACATGATATTCGTGTAATAGACGGTAATACGGGATTGTTCGTAGCTATGCCGAGTAAACGAACTCCAGATGGAGAGTTTCGGGATATAGCACATCCAATCAATACGGGAACACGTACTAAGATACAAGATTCCGTTTTAAAAGCTTATTATGAATCTAGTGAAGAAGACGTTATGCCTTATGAAGAAGCTGGCGCATAGCTTGAAAGTCGAGACAAATCATTTTTAAAATGATTTGTCTCTTTATATTTAAGGCATGTTATATACCTGATGATTATTAACGTGTAGGTAACGTTTCTGTTTCTGTTTCTGTATCGCTACGCTAGCTTCGAAACATGAAAGTGCGCTACATCGCTACCATAGCTTCGAAACATAAAAGTTCATTTGTTATGAGAATTAACAATAGTTTTTTATGAACAAAACACATTTTAATTAGATAAACCGACACAAGTGTTGTATAACTTAAATTAGATTCATATTCTAATTCAAAGAAGGTGAAACCATTGAGTTTTTTAACAAGATTTAGTTTGAAAAATGCAGCAGCGGTCTTTATTATTTCATTTTTACTTATCGTTCTTGGGTTGTATTCATTTACGAGATTGAAAATTGATTTATTGCCAAACATTGAGTTTCCACAATTATCAGTGGAAGTTGTGTACCCAGGGGCATCACCTGATGACGTTGACCGTCAAGTGACTACACCCATTGAAGAACAGTTAAAGGGTATTGAAGGGGCAACTTCTATTCAAAGTGTTTCGTATGAAACTATTGGAATAATAAACTTGCAATTCCCTTTTGACACCAATCTAGATCGTGCGGAACAACAAGCTGAAACTGCGATTCGTGGTTTAGACTTACCAGAAGGTGTAGAGACAGAGATTAGTCGATTATCGTTCGGCTCTTTTCCGATTTTCAACATATCGTTGTTCGGTGATAATGATTTAGAAAATCTGCTAAAAGACAAAGTGATTCCAGAATTAAACAAAATTCCTGGCATTAACTCTGTTTCAGTAGGGGGTTTAAAAGAAGAGAGTCTACAAATTACAGTTGATCAACAAGCGGCAACGGAAGCGGGGCTTTCTTTAAATCAAATTAAAGAACAAATTGATCAACAAATCTTTTCTTTTCCAGCAGGGACTATAAATGATAATGACATTAATATTCCTGTCCGTGTTGAAGAAAAGCTGGATACAATTGAAAAACTGAAATCACTTCAATTAACCTCTTCTATCATGTCGGAGGCAAGTCCAGTTAAACTTCAAGAAATAGCAACAATTGAAGAAGTGAATACACAAACTGAAATTACTCGTTATAACCAAGAAGAAGCTCTTTCCATGGCTGTCACGAAAAAACAAGATGCAAATACGGTAGAGGTTGCAAATCAAGTTATAAAAGTTTTAGACAAATATAATGACCAATTAGAGTATGCTGTTGGTTTTGATTCAGCTGAAGGTATTGAGAAATCCGTGGAGACATTAGTAAAAGAAGGACTACTTGGCGCATTGTTTGCATCAATTGCAGTTCTTGTGTTTTTACGAAATTTTAGAGCAACTATTATTGCTATTATTTCAATACCGCTATCTTTATTAATTGCAGCTATATTTTTAGCTCAACTTGATATTAGTTTAAATATTATGACCTTAGGTGGTATGGCTGTTGCTGTAGGGCGTGTTGTGGATGATAGTATTGTCGTGATTGAAAATATTTTCCGGCGATTGAGAAAATCAAATGAAGTGATGTCTAATGAATTGGTGGCATCATCTACCAAAGAGATATTACGTGCCATTACTTCTTCTACATTAACAACAATCGTTGTATTCTTACCTATTGGATTTGTTAGTGGAATAACAGGCGAGTTTTTCTTGCCGTTTGCTTTAACTGTCATCTTCTCTTTGGCTGCATCCTTATTAGTATCCATAACAATCGTTCCGATATTAGCAAGATTTGCATTCAAAAAAGTCACTCATGAAGAGAAAGATGGGGTATTACAAAGATTCTATGAACGTCTAATTTTATGGTCTTTAAACCGGAAAGCCATTATCTTAATTCTTTCTATAGCATTACTTGGCGGTTCATTTGCACTTGTTCCGGGGCTCGGTTTTACATTCATTCCAAATGAAGAAGAGAAGCTCGTGCAAGCTAGTGTTGAATTACCTTCTTCCACTTCACTTGAACGGACAAATGAAGTGTCTATTCAAATTGAGGATCTCTTTGCTGAACTAAAAGATATTAAAGACGTCACCACAGCGGTCGGTTCACGAGATTTTTCAACAGGTATTAAATTAGTAAACAGAGCAGGATATATTTTGACGTTACAAGAAAACGTAAGTGTCGCACAATTTGTGGAGGACGTTGAGAAAGAGATGGAAAACGTGTTGTCGGAAATCTCTCCTAATTCTACAATCTCAGTTTCAGAATTGTCTACAGGAGGTCCTCCTTCTAATAACAATGTTTCAGTCGATCTTTTCTCTACAGATATCGAAGCACTAGCGAAGGCTGCATCTGATGTAGAGGAATACATGAATACAATGGATACCTTGAAATACGTTACAAATAATTTATCTGAAAAACAAAAGCAATTAGTTGTTGAAATCAACTCCGATAAAGCAAGGGAATTAGGAGTATCAGGTTTCCAAGTACTAGGTACGATTTCTGATCAAACTCGACCAGTGTCCGTGGGTAAACTGACACTAGATGATGTGGATCGTGCTGTCCAACTTTCCTACGATACATCTTTAACAAGTATTGAGGATATCAGGACATTGCCAGTTTTCACCGCAACTGGTCCTGTTGAGATACAGGAATTAGCATCAATTGAAGAGATTGAATCAGTAACAGCCATACAAAAACTAGATGGAAAAGTGTATGCGAGAGTTGAGGCGCAAGTTGAAGCTGACAATATTCAACAAGTGTCCAAACAAGTGAAAGAAGGCGTGTTAAAGAATATAGATTTACCTAATGGTGTCAGTCTCGAAAGTGGAGGCGGAAGTGATGAGACGGTAGAGATCTTCCAGCAACTTGGAATTGCCATTGCGAGTGCAATCGGGCTAGTTTACTTAACAATGCTGATTACTTTTGGGCAAGCAAGAATACCATTCATTATTTTGTCATCTCTTATCTTTGTACCGATTGGTGCATTAATTGGACTAGTGATTGCAGGAGAGCCATTATCTGTTAGTGTCATGATTGGTTTCCTTATGTTAATTGGAATAGTGACGACGAATGCGATTGTATTGGTCGACCGAATCAATCAAAATAGGTCAGATAAAGGAATGAAGATACGAGAATCCCTTGTAGAAGCTGGGAAGACACGGTTACGTCCGATCTTAATGACAGCTTTTGCGACTGTTGCAGCTCTAATTCCATTAGCACTCACTACATCTTCAGGAACACTTATCTCAAAAGGATTAGCAATTACCGTAATCGGAGGCTTAACATCCTCCACTTTATTAACGTTAATTATTATTCCTGTCATGTATGAATTGTTTTATGCGCGACAAGTAAAACGCGAAAGAACATAAATTAATACAAAAAAGGGATTTCCACCATTAGGGTGTGAAATCCTTTTTTTATAAAATTTAATAATATTAATGGTTATGTCACTATTCTGTCAAGCTTAAATCCCTTGAAATACCACTGTTTTTCGGCTATAGTCAAAAGAGTAAATGAGCAAAAATGGAGGACTTACTTTATGTCAAATACATATGCAGTTGTTTTAGCTGCTGGTCAAGGAACTAGAATGAAGTCCAAATTATATAAAGTGTTACACCCTGTTTGTGGGAAACCAATGGTTGAACATGTGGTAGATCACATACGAGAAATCGGTACAGAACGTATTGTCACTATTGTTGGTCATGGTGCTGAAAGAGTACAAGATCAGTTAGGGGATCGTAGTGAGTATGCGCTGCAAGAAGAACAACTTGGTACGGCGCACGCTGTACAACAAGCTGTTAATGTACTTGGAACGCTTTCCGGTACTACTCTTGTTGTGTGTGGTGACACTCCACTTATTCGGCCGGAGACGATGAAAGCTCTATTAGATCATCACCGGGAAACCAATGCAAAAGCAACCATACTAACAGGTCTTCCTGAAAATCCAACGGGATACGGTCGAATTATACGTAATGCAGATGGGCATGTTGCGCGCATCGTCGAACAGAAAGATGCATCAAATGAAGAACAAAAAGTAAATGAAATCAACTCAGGAACATATTGTTTTGATAATGAAGCATTGTTTAAAGCTTTACAACTAGTGAAAAATGATAATTCCCAAGGTGAATACTATTTACCTGATGTTATAGAAATTTTGAAGGATCAGGGTGAAACAGTTTCTGCCTATGCAACTGACGACTTTGAAGAAACACTAGGTGTTAATGATCGAGTTGCTCTTGCTCAAGCAGAGGCACAAATGCGTTCTCGAATTGCTGAAAGACATATGAGAAATGGAGTAACGATTATCAGTCCTTTGAATACGTACATCAGTGCAGAAGCTGTAATTGGATCAGATACTATTTTACAACCGGGTGTCATGATCGAAGGAGCTTCTGTCATTGGAGAAGACTGTGTGATTGGACAAAACAGTCAAATCATAAATAGTCAAATAGGCAATGGAACTAAAATTCATTCATCAGTCGTTATAGATAGCGTTATAGGTACAGAAACGACAGTGGGACCTTTTGCTCACATCCGTCCTGATTCCGAAATTGGTAACAAAGCTAAAGTTGGCAACTTTGTAGAAATTAAAAAAACCAAATTAGGTAATCATTCGAAGGTATCACATTTAAGTTATATTGGCGATGCTGAGGTTGGAGAACGAGTTAATATTGGTTGTGGTACGATAACTGTGAACTATGATGGCAAAAATAAATTTTTAACTACAATTGAAGATGATGCGTTTATTGGATGTAATTCTAACCTTGTCGCACCGGTAACCATTGGTCAAAGTGCCTATGTAGCAGCAGGATCAACGATTACTAAAAATGTGCCAGCTGATTCTTTATCAATTGCACGTGCACGCCAAGAAAACAAAGATGGTTATGTCAAAAAACTAAACTTAAAATAACAGGGGGCACTCATGACTTATCAATATGAAAACACGAAGTTGAAAATATTTTCATTAAATTCAAATGAATCACTCGCAAAAGAAATCGCAGAAGAAGTAGGTCTTCCTCTTGGGGAAATCTCCGTTACGCGATTTAGTGATGGTGAAATCCAAATCAACATCGAAGAAAGTATTCGTGGTTGTGATGTATTTATTATTCAGTCAACTTCTGCTCCTGTAAATGAAAACTTGATGGAACTACTCATTATGGTCGATGCAGTTAAACGTGCATCTGCCCGCACTGTAAATGTTGTACTTCCATATTACGGATATGCGCGTCAAGATCGTAAAGCACGTGCTCGTGAACCTATCACAGCCAAACTAGTTGCA
The DNA here is from genome assembly GCA_041551995.1 of Paenisporosarcina sp. Lineage (GTDB taxonomy): Bacteria > Bacillota > Bacilli > Bacillales_A > Planococcaceae > Paenisporosarcina. Next base: position 1,393 of record JBFELW010000059.1, on the reverse strand, counting down.
AACTTACTTGAGACAGCTGGTGCGACTCGTGCCATCGTATTAGATTTACATGCTCCTCAAATCCAAGGATTCTTTGACATTCTAATCGATCATTTGATGGGCGTTCCAATTCTTTCTGATTACTTCTTAGAAAAGAATATTGATCCTTCAGAGATAGTAATTGTTTCTCCTGATCATGGTGGTGTAACACGTGCGAGGAAAATGGCAGATCGTTTAAAAGCGCCAATTGCAATTATTGATAAACGACGTCCACGTCCAAATGTTGCAGAAGTGATGAACATTGTTGGTCATGTTGATGGAAAAATAGCGATCCTGATTGATGATATTATTGATACGGCAGGCACAATCACAATTGCAGCTAATGCACTTGTTGAAGCTGGCGCCAAAGAAGTGTATGCTTGTTGCACACACCCTGTATTGTCGGGTCCTGCAATTGAGCGAATCGACAATTCAGTCATTAAAGAATTAGTGATTACAAACTCCATTGAATTACCAAAAGAAAAAACATCTCCAAAAATTAAACAATTATCAGTTGGGCGTTTATTGGGAGATGCAATTGTTCGTGTATATGAGGAGAAATCAGTAAGTACTTTATTTGATTGATGTTTTAAAAGGTTTCAAATTATTTGAGTTGGGTAAAGATACTAAAAGACTAGTTATAAGGAGAGGGAAAAAATTATGAGTACAAAAGTAAAAACAAAAACACGTGAGATAGGTAAACAATCAAATTTAACTGAATTACGACACGAGGGGTTCGTTCCTGCGGTCGTTTACGGATATAAAACAGATTCCACAAGCATTTCTGTAAGTGAAATAGATTTGCTAAAAACATTGCGTGAGGTTGGACGTAATGGGGTTATGAAATTAGATGTTGAAGGCAAATCGTTAAACGTTGTACTAAGTGATTATCAAATGGATGTATTAAAAGGTAACATTGTACATGCCGATTTCTTAGCTATTAATATGACAGATGAGTTAGAAGTAACTGTAACAATTAATTTAACGGGTCAAGCTGTAGGTGTTCAAGAAGGCGGCGTATTAAATCAACCAGTACGTGAAGTAACCGTTAAGGTGAAGCCTTCGAAGATTCCAGACTCAATCGAATTTGATGTAACCGACCTTGCAGTAGGAGATACATTAACGATCGGTGATATTCGTGATAAAACAGATTTCACAATCTTAGAAGAAGATGACATTACGTTAGCTTCAGTGTCTGCTCCTCGTACTGACGAAGAGTTAGAATCTACTGCAGATGAACCATCGGTAGATAACAGTGAAGAAATCAAAGAACATGATGGTGTTAGACTAGAAGAAACAAAAGAAGCAAAATAATCAAAATAAAAAATGGGGTTGTCTTTAGACAGCCCCATTTTTTTCATGAATCAGTCTTTGT
>JBFELW010000058.1:0-8881 GCA_041551995.1 Paenisporosarcina sp. | reverse complement strand
CGGAAATTTCAAAAAACTCAGAGGGCTTTTCTCTATAGTATTTCGACCTAATGAAAAATTTGGCAGAGTTAAAAATTTGGATAGTCTGAAAGTACGTGTTTTAGGGGATTAAAGTGGTGGGTCGGGGGAGACTCGAAATCTATTCTAAACCCTCTGAAAGCCCTATATACGGGCATTCTTAAATTAAATAGTTAGCTGTTGGCATACAATTAACGTACATTTTTGGCAGAGTCTGCCAAATTAATTACATCAAAATAATTAATGGTTATTTTATACTACATACCTACACAAAGTGCAGGTATTCATAAGGATAAATAACTATAACTTAATACTCTTTCCGTCTTCTGGATGAATTTCTGTTTTTCTCATATCATCTTTTTTCCAATCAGCATAGTCTTCTTTTATCTCTTTTATATATCCAGCAACATTTTTATTGTAAAACTCTTCAGCTTTTGCATTTGGTTGAATCAATGTAGCATCATTGATATTACTGAGTGATTCACCATCATAATCTGCACGGCTAATCATACCGCTTCTACACTCAATATTTATATTGTGTTTTACACTATGATACTTGTGTTCACCTGTAAGATCACTAACTTCATCTTTTACCACTTTAAATCCATACTGATTAAATGTAGCTGGAGTACATGCAGCACCTTTCAACGACTCAGCTAAAGCAACACTCTGATATCGTAGTGGCTTGAAATAAAATCTTCCAACCATAATACCCATACTTACAGCAGTATGCACATAATACTCCGTTGATTTTTTAGTAGTTATTTTGATCATATCATCATTTTCTCCACCATCCATATAAAAGTAATGTGTACCTGGTGTTGTTTTATATACAAGTTTTGTTTGTGGACCAAGTGTTCCTATAGGCTTGGTTGCATACGTACCAGGATCAAACTCTATAATGGTATTGCTTAATGCTGCACCAACGAATTCTGGTCTAGAAAAAACAATATAAGATGCGTTATCTTTGTTATCATAAGCTACTTTCCTCTCTGGTACTGGTGAATATAGGCTACCTGCACATCCTGATAATAGTAATGCTGCTGTTGGTACAGCAAGATACTTTATTATTTTATTCATAATTTTTCCTTTTTTAATTAATGTCTAAATAATAGCGCCATGGATGTCACATTTATGTAACATAAGATGGTTTTAGCGGAAAAAAAGTAAATTGACAAATTTTGTAAAAATAGAGAGATATCATAGTTACATATTCATTAAAATTCTCATAAATAACACTGTAGTGGAAGATTCGAATACCATAACCTATTCTCTACATCCCCTATATACGGGCAATCATAATTTAAATAGTTAGCTGTTAGCATACAATTAACGTACAAATTTGGCAGAGTCTACCAAATATTTATCCAACAAAACTTTTTCAAATATAAAAGTGGTTAAACCCATTTATTGATTTTCACATCACATACTTGATACAATATAAAAGATTCCTAACTAAAGGAATAGATTGTTCGGTGGCAGATAATGTGGGACAAAAGTGGTTCAGTAATATCTTATTGGAGATGACTCATATGAATAAAATATTTCATAAGTTGATGCTAATTGCAACTGTAATTGCATTTGGATTGGGAAAGGGGATGTGCATGGCTGATGAACCAAAAATAAAATATGGTTATATTGATAAGAAAGGCAATATTGTAATTAAACCGATTTATAATGATGCATCGTATTTTTCTGAAGGGCTCGCACCAGTTCAGATTGGTAAAAAATCGGGGTTTGTTGATATAACTAGCAAAGTTGTTATTGAGCCAAAATTTGACTATGTAGTCCCTTTTCGTGACGGAATTGCAGAAGTTGGCATTAATGATGAGACCCATTATATTGACAAGACAGGTAGGATTATTTCCGAATCTCGTTTTTACGATGGGTTAGCAGCAGTAAAAGTGGGTGATAAGTATGGATATATAGACAAAACCGGTCAGATGATTATCCAGCCACAATTTGATTGGGTTTTAGCTTATTGGGCAGAAGGGATAACAATAGTTCGAATTAGAGATAAAGTTGGAATTATTGGTAAAGATGGGAAGTTTATAGCTGACTTTTCTTATGTGGCTTACCAGAGCCAAGACATCTCAATATCAGATGATGGTGTAGTTGGTATCAGATTAGGTGGAAAATATAGCTGGTGGAGACGTAAATTTGTTGGAAGTAACTGGTACCTCATAACCAAAAACGGTAAAAAAAAGATCGATGGAGATTTTGATGAAATAGGCCAATTTATAGAAGGGGTTGCCCAAGTTAGTGTTGGAAAAAAGTGGGGCTATATAGACAGGTCTGGTGAAATTATAATTCAACCACAATTTGATGAACTCGGCATTTTCAGTGGTGAGTTGGCAGTAGTAAGAGTAGATAGCAAATGGGGTGCTGTTAACAAAAAGGGTGAAATTGTTATTGACCCAAAGTTTGATTGGATTTCTGATTTCCAACATGGAATGGCTGTCGTAGCAATAGATAATAAATGGGCCGCGATTGACAAAACAGGCAACTATATAATTGAGCCAACTGAAGACGAAGTGATTGGTTTTGATGAAAGATTAATTATAGTGAGAATTGGAGGTAAATACGATTTACTTGGTAAATATATAGGTGGAGGCAAGTATATACTTTTTGACAATACAGGTAAACTTACCTCATCTCAACAGTTTGATTCAATAGGCCAATTTGGCGGATCCGACTTTGCCCCAGTTCTAATTGGAAAAAAGTGGGGATTTATTGACAAGGATGGCAAAATCACTATTAAACCGCAGTTTGATGATCTAGGGTTTTTCCCTGATTTTAATCAAGAACTTGAGCCAGTTAAAGTTGGCGAAAAGTGGGGATTTATTGACAAAAAAGGTGAATTTATTATTAAACCAAAGTTCAATAAGGCATATAGTTTTAGTAACGGATTGGCTGTTATCGGGATTAAGTGAATGGAATAAATGAGAATGAAAATGAAAAATGCCATAATCACTATAACAATCTTTTTTGGATGTTATTTATCCGCCTCTGATAGTATCGTACCTAACGAAATACTCAGCTACTATTCTGATAGCTATAATGATCTAAGAAATAAATTTCTGACTGCTGCTCACTCAAATGAAGGACGTATTGAGAACTATCGAAATCCAGAAAATGGTCCAGGTGGTGAAGCATTATACATCGATGTTGCATACTTTGGTGTAGATAATCCTGAAGCTATCCTTGTCTTAGGGTCTGGCACACATGGTGTGGAAGGTTTTGCGGGTTCAGCTATTCAAACCGGACTTTTGAGACAAGATATCGTATCAACTTTACCACTGCATGTAGGGCTTGTTATGATTCATGCAATAAATCCTTACGGTATTGCTCACCTGCGACGTGTTAACGAAAATAATGTTGACCTGAATCGAAATTTTCTTGACCACTCTAAACCATATCCCTTTAATGAAGGTTATGCATATCTTGCGAATGCATTAGCACCACAATCACTCTCTTTATGGAATGATACGACATCATTGATTAAACTTCTTTTCTATAGATTTTTATATGGAACTTCAGAACTTCGTTCTGCAGTAAGCGGCGGACAATACACATACCCTAAAGGACTTTTCTATGGTGGAAATACTTCAACTTGGTCAAACAAAACCGTCAATAAAATTGTGCGTCATCATCTTATAAAAGCTAAACGTGTTGTAGTGATAGACTTTCATACAGGACTGGGCTCCTATGGTAACGCTGAGATTATTATGAATGTCAATAAAGATTCACCCGCATATAAACGTGCTAGAAAGTGGTGGGGTGAACATGTGACAAGTACGGTAAGTGGAGATTCTGTTTCTACACACTTAAGCGGTACGATGAAGCTTGCATTTGATCAAATGCTGCCAGATTCAGAAGTGACTGCTGTTAGCTTAGAGTTTGGAACACTTTCTCGTAAGAAGGTATTATGGGCATTAAGATCTGAGAATTGGTTATACTACTATGGTGGCAGTGAACATTCGGACAGTAAAAAAATTAAGAATAACTTTCTTCGAGCCTTTTACCCAAACGAGAAAGAGTGGAAACTTGACATATGGCGACAAAGCGAAAAAATCATTAAAAAAGTCATAGATCAATTATAATTCAACAAAAAGGATTTTGACAAATGAATTTTATTTCAAAATTTTCAAAATGGCTCAAAACATTCGGTTATAAAGAGGTCACCGTATGGTATCCATCATCCCGAGATACTATTGAAGATTTCGAAACGATAGGGAAACCTCTAAAGATCCTAAAATTCATTCCGAACCCCTTCCCTTTTTATGACTGGATCATGGGGTTTTACGAAAGAGAATCCAACCGTGATGCACTTAATGGACCGGTTCTAGAACGGTCACAAAAGATCATTGATGTTGGAGTTGGTACTGGCTATCTGCTAAGCCAACTTGTTGAAGTAACCAATGAAAAACAGGAAATAGTCGCTGTAGATCTTTCACAGCAAATGTTGAAAAATTCGCACGACTACCTTGAAAAAAAGCATCTTTCTTCATCACGGATCAGTTTCGAACAAGCTGACTGCATGAATTTGCCTTGGGCTGACAACACCTTCGACCTTTACGTCTCGAGTTATCTCTTCGACCTACTACCAGAGTCAGAACTTAAGATGACAATATCGGAAATGGAACGAGTATTGCGTCCTGATGGTTATGCGATTCTAATCACTATGACAACAGAACTTGATGGCGTCTCCACATTCATGAAACCTATCTTTAGGCTAATGAATGAACTCTATTCTCTAGGCTATAATAAAGGTCTATGGAATCCAATATGGAAATTAATGTTTGCTGGGTATGCACCACATTGTCGTCCGATCGCTCTAGGAAAATATTTGAGGGAATCCCCTAATATAGTTATTTCTTACACGAAACTCAGCCGTGTATCCCTCTTTCCAGTACGTATCTATTATGTCCGTAAAAGCCATGAATAAATTTATATTATGGTTGAAGGTTATCTGGGCGGCATTGTCAAGTCGCTCAAACCAAATTTTTTATGATCGGATCTCTTCCATATATGATGAAGTCTTTGTTGATCATAAAGTCCACGCCAAAAGCATGTTGGAAACCCTGAATGATATCTACACTGATAATAAACAAGAAACGTTGGTATTGGATCTTGGATGTGGCACAGGAACCCTGAGTAAAATGCTGGCTGAAAAGGACTTTAATGTAGTAGGATTAGACATATCATTTTTATCACTTCATAAGCTCAGGCAACAAAATAAAGAGATGGATGTTATACAGGCCGATGCAAATTATTTACCTATTGCCGATAGTTCTTTTCATACTGTTGTCTGTCTAGGAGTATGGCGGCATTTTCCTGATGTGAAGAAAGTTTTAAATGAAGTTTCCAGAGTACTAACAAATGATGGAACATTTATTGTAGGCTACTTTCCACCGGATATCGCCGGAGCCATTCACGTTAAACATAACTGGCATGGCAAATTATTGATATGGCTGTATCAGTTACTTACTCGAAAACTAGGCTATCTAGATCGAGCAGATTTTAAATTGGAAGATGAAACTGAAGATGCAGCTAGAGAACAGTTCAAAACAGTAAGAAAAATAACATCTGAATATCAAAAAAATTTGATTCTTGCACGCTATCCACTAAAAAAAGATGCACAATGCCAAGTTGTCTCATTAAGTAGTAGTTCGATGAAAAAAAAACAAGTCCCAGTAAATCATAATCTTTTGAGAATTCTACGTTGTCCACATTGTGTTACTAGGAAAATTCACAAAATTTGTAAAGATACTGGTCGTCTCGACTTGATTCAGAATAACTTGTTAGTATGTCAAGAACCTGAATGTGGCCGAAAATACCCTGTCCGAGATGGTATTGTAGTAATGCTTGTGGAAGAGGAACATAATTCCTTTATATTGGAATCTAGACAATAGGTAGTGTGAGACATGATCTCCCGACACCTGAATAATATTTGGATTCATACAAATATTGCAGAAGATTTGGCAGAATCCAAAATCAATTAGTCAGAAAGCCCGTATTTTAGGGACTTTAAGGAGTAGATATCAAGAGACTCGAACTCGCTTATAAAATCCCTGAAAGCCCTATATACAGGCAATCATAAATTAAATAGTTAGCTGTTGGCATACAATTAACATACAAACTTGGCAGACTCTGCCACCTTAAAAATATAAAAATATAGTTGAATGACTGTCCATATTTTTTATCACAATTATAATGGAAAGATGTGAGAAAGTAGATAATGATCTATTTGAAAGAAAAAAAAGCTAATCTTATAAATTTTTGGCACGTTTAATAATAGAAGCTGCCATATTACTAAAAATGATATGATGAATAGGAATCAGTGTATACCAGTATAATCGTCCAGAAACTCCATCAGGATAAAAATAAGCACTTTGAATCAATTGATTATCCTGTATTTTAAACTCCAGCCATGCCTTTCCAGGAAGTTTCATTTGAGCAAAAAGGAGAAGTCGTTCATTCTCTACTAAGTCTACTACTTTCCAAAAATCGACACTGTCTCCAACACGAACATGTTTGGAATCTCTTCGACCTCTATTGATCCCAACCCCTCCAAATAATTTATCGATAACTCCACGTATTTTCCACAACCAATCGTATCCAAACCAGCCATATTCTCCTCCGATCATACAAAAGCTGCGGTAAACTTTATGTGATGGTATATCATCCAAAACAACTATTTTACGATCAGTAAAAATAGCATTCGCAATATTATTTGCTGAATCTGAATGTGCCGAACCCGCACCACTATCACTCCATCTACTGATCACTTGATTAGATTCAATCTCTTCAATCGCATGATTAACCGCTTCTTCAAGAGTATGAGGATGGATATCAAAAAGTTCATTGCGGAGATTATTGGTTATGACTACTTCACTTTTCAACCCTTCGATCAAAGAACTAGCCACTCCGTATGGAACTGGAGTAAATAGTGTTAACCAGTATGAGGAAAGTTTCGGTGTCAAGAGATTAACCGGAATCAAATAACGTTTAAGTCCCATTGCCGATGCAACACGAAGCATTAAATCACCATAGCTCATTGCCTCTTCTCCCAAGTCAATCATCCTGTTTTCACTCTGATCTAATTCAAGAGCCGCTTCCAAATAACGGATTACATCTTCTACTCCGATAGGTGTAATAAGTGTAGAAACCCATTTTGGGGTTATCATTAGCGGCAATTTTTGAACTAGGTTACGAATGATTTCAAAACTCGCACTTCCTGAACCGATAATCACTCCCGCACGAAACCATATACACTGAACTTTATCTGGACGGGAACTAAGAATTTCTCCTGTCTCAATCCGACTCAACAAATGCTCACTTCCAGTTTGCTTATTCCCAAGTCCACCCAAATAAATAATTTTTTTGACATTTTGTCGAATGCATGCATCAAGAAAATTTTGAGCACTTTTACGATCCAAATCACGAAAATTAGAATGGGTCAATCCATGAATAAGATAATACGCGACATCCACTCCCCGTAGTGCTTCATCAAGCGTGTCGGGATGCATTACATCAGCTTTTACAATTTCGCATCTTTCTTTGGCTATAGTAGAAAGGCTTTCAGGATTGCGTACCATTAAACGTAGGGTTATATCATTTTTTTCCATAAGTACATGCTTAAGACGTCGTCCAATGTATCCATTTGCACCTGTGAGCAAAACACGCATAAATTCTCCTTTGTGGACTATCTATTTTCGCTGTATATATAAATATTTTATCTACCACCAGTGTATATACTTTTTCAAGTATCTCCAGTGCTTCCGTATTCTTGATGAGAACACCCACTGAAACACCTTTATCCGCCCCACCTTTTCAGCAGCAATAAGCAGTGAACCCGTGCTATTTATTGTTCATCATGCCTTGGTTCATCATCATACCCTGACCTTGCCCCATACTCTGTCTATTCATCATGCCTTGACCTTGTCTCATACCTTGACCACAGTTCATGCCTTGATTATTCATCATCATTCCCTGGTTGCCCATCATCCCTCGACAACAACAGCAGCAGCAACAATGCATACAGTTATTCTGCATCATACCTTGACTGCAGTTCATACCCTGATTACCCATCATTCCCTGGCCATAGTTCATACCCTTCTGATTCATCATCATGCCCTGACCTTGACCCATGCCCTGGTTCATCCCTTTACCCATCATACCCATACCCATTCCAGAATACTTTTGACGTTCTTCAGGTGTCATAGCCTGCATACGTTTCTGCATCTCTTTTCCAAAGTCATCTCGCTGATCCACAGGTACATTTCCACGCATGTTCATCATCTCTTGCATGCTCATTTGAGAAAAGTCAGTTGCATAAAGTGAAGCAACCATTGTTGCAATTACTAATAAATATTTCATCGTTTTTTCCTTATTATGTTCATTATTACCACTATCAGATAGAGCCCTCTCTATCAACTCATCTTTATTCAGAGTAATTGTATCCCTCTATCCTTGTCATGATAATGATTATCTGTGTACTCTGTGTGTATGAATAAAATAATATTTAAGTGCTAACATTAATTAAATATAATTTGGCAGAGTCATTTTTTGAAGTATTCATAAAACCCAAAAAAAGATCTTTACAAAAGGTATTAGGAGTCATGACCTCCCGAGACCTGAATAATACATGTGTGCTTTAAAAAGTTAGAAATATTTTGGCAGAGTCTAAAATTAGTTAATCTTAAAGTACGTGTTTTAGGGGGATTAAAGTGGTGGGTCGGGGGAGACTCGAACTCCCGACCACTCGGTTATGAGCCGAGTGCTCTAACCAACTGAGCTACCGACCCGTAAAGGTGCTATGGTTGGTCTTTCGAAATCATGACGATTTTCGAGTCAGAAT
>JBFELW010000057.1:0-8990 GCA_041551995.1 Paenisporosarcina sp. | reverse complement strand
GACCAAAGCAGTTGCTAAAGCACCTAGTAAGCTTATAACCATCCAACCGATACCAATTCGTCGTGCATGTTTTGTTTCTTTCACGGATGAAATGGCCATAAAACGAACGATAATATGTGGTTGACCAAAGTACCCTAGCCCCCACGCTACCGCAGAAAGAACACCTAGTACAGAAGCCCCTTCAATCATACTTAAACGAGAAGGATCAACCGCGCGAATACTTTCTGATGCCCCTTCAATTCCACCAACCACAAAGAGTCCGATGATTGGAACAAAGATTAGAGCCAAGAACATAATTAGTCCTTGTACGAAATCCGTGTAACTTACTGCAAGGAAACCACCGAATAATGTGTAGGCAATGACCACTGCCGATACAATTAGTAATCCCGTATGATAATTGAGTCCAAAAGAACTTTCAAAGAATAGTCCTCCTGCAACCATACCTGAAGATACGTAGAATGTGAAAAATAATAAAATAATAATTCCGGATACAATTCGTAATAGTCTCGATGTATCTTTTAATCTGTTTTCCAAGAAACTAGGAATCGTAATCGAATCATTTGTCACCTGAGAATAGACACGTAATCGAGGAGCTACAAACAACCAATTTAAATATGCTCCTACTGTTAAACCAACTGCAATCCAAGCTTCAATTAACCCTGAAGCATAAATGGCACCTGGTAATCCCATAAGTAGCCACCCAGACATATCTGAAGCACCGGCACTAAGTGCTGTCACCGCTGGCCCTAATGATCGACCGCCTAACATGTAGTCCGTAAGATTAGAAGTTCGTCTGAAAGAATAATAGCCAATAAGAAGCATGGCAGCCATATAAATAACAATAGCAATTAACTGAAACCCATAATCACTCATTCTCATACCTCCTTTTTCTATAGTACTGTTTAAACACGTCTATCATACCATTCATAAACCTTAAGTACGAACGATTTGACAATATTAAAATAAGAAGTAACTAATATCGTTATTAATTTACATTCTTTGCAATTTCCCGGGAAATATGACGAATTATGATGTTAAGACTTTATCTTTCGACATTTCACGTAATAAAAACTTTTGGATTTTTCCAGATGCAGTCATTGGATACGATTCTGTAAATTCAATGTACCTCGGAATTTTATGATGTGAAATTCTCCCTTTACAATAGTCACGTATTTCTTCTGCAGTTAATGCTGAGCCGTCCTTAGGGATAATCCATGCCATTATTTCTTCTCCATATTTAGGGTCAGGTACACCAACTACTTGAACATCTTGAATAGATGGATGTTGGTACAAAAACTCTTCTATTTCTCGAGGATACACATTCTCGCCACCACGAATGACCATATCTTTTATACGTCCTGTAATTTCGATATAGCCTTCGCTATCTAGAATTGCAATATCACCAGTATGGAGCCATCCATCACTGTCAATGGCTTCGTGGGTGGCTTCCTCATTATTGTAATAACCCTTCATAATAAGATATCCTCTTGTACAAAGTTCCCCAGGTGTACCCGTTTCAACTTTGTCTCCTGTAATTGGATCTATGATTTTCACTTCGACATGTGGATGAGGCTTACCAACAGTTGTCACACGCTTTTCAATTTCGTCATCTGCTTTCGTTTGTGTGATTACTGGTGACGCCTCTGTTTGCCCATAACAAATGGTTATTTCACTCGCTCCCATATCTCCAATTACTTTTTTCATGACTTCAATTGGACAAGGTGAGCCAGCCATAATTCCAGTACGCAACGTTGATGTGTCAAATTTGGCGTAGTCAGGGTGGTTTAATTCCGCAATAAACATTGTTGGCACACCATGAAGAGCTGTACATTTTTCATCTTGAACAGCCTGTAATACACGTTTCGGCTCAAATTGTTCCAGAAGGACCATTGTCGATCCATGTGTAACCGCAGCCAGTGTTCCAAGGACACACCCGAAGCAATGGAAAAAAGGCACTGGAATACATAGTCTATCTTCTGGAGTTAACTTCATAAAATCACCAATAATTTGTGCATTATTTACAATATTCATGTGCGTCAGCATAACACCTTTTGGAAAACCAGTGGTCCCAGATGTATATTGAATATTAATAACGTCATCATGATGAAGCTCTTGTAATTTTGTATTCAATTGTTCATCTGATATCTGACTAGCATAGGATTCAAACTCACTCCATGTGTAGATACCATTGTATTTATTTTCACTCATTACAATTACTCGTTTGAAATAAGGGAAATCCTTCGATTCTAGATTACCTTTTGTAGAATTCTTCAATTCTGGGCATACTGCATTAATAATATCTATATAAGATGTGCCTTTAAACGCCTCTCCTAAAATAAGCGTAGTGGCATCTGATTGTTTCAATAAATAAGCTAACTCATTCTCTTGATAGTTTGTATTTACGGTCACCAATACCGCTCCCATTTTTCCAGTTGCAAACTGGCTTAAAAGCCACTCTCTTTTATTATCAGACCAAATTGCTACATGCTCACCTTTTTCAATTCCTAAACCCATAAAAGCTTTCGCTAATTCGTCTGTCTCTAAATTGAATTCCTTATATGTTTTTCTGATTCCATGTTCTGGATATACATACGCTTCCGTGTCAGGATGAGATGCTGCAATCTCGCGGACTACCATTCCTACAGTTTGTTGATTTAACATAGTCAATCCCCTTCCTATGCTTTTACTAAATTTATGTTATCACAAAATTCAGACAAGTAGGATTGATTCCTTATTTTTCTATTAAAATAATGCAAAAAAAATTTCAAGTACCTGTTTTAGGATTTTACTTCGCTCTTGTGATATTATGATAAGAATAAAAGTACGAGTAGAATTCCTCGGGGCAAGGTGAAATTCCTTACCGGCGGTGAGCAGATATGTTCTGTAAGTCCGTGACCCGGTGCTTGAAAAAGTAGCGGTGGAGTTGGTGAAATTCCAACACCGACAGTATAGTCTGGATGGGAGAGGAATTCTATAACGTTTCTTTGTTATGCGCTCATTGTTTCTTGACTCACAATCAAGAGTTCTACACATATATTCAACAGGTAAACTCATTTAGTAACTTTAAGAGGTTACAGACTGAATTTAAACAATGATCATATATCATCTATATATTTCATTAAACCTACCGTGATCCCAGATTAACGTAGTTCTCTTCATGATGAACAAATTACGTATTACGGTCTTCACAACACCCTTTCCTTACCACCCATTCGCCCCTTGGTGGAAAATCCAATATTTTTTAGAAAATATTTATTTAAATGAAAAATAAGTAGAGTAAAGTTTTTTAATTATGGACTTTTACTCACCTCAAAGGAGGATGTCTATTTGTTTACAGGAATTATTGAAGAGATTGGTGTCATTACTTCCATTCAAAGAAAAACACATGCACTAGAACTGACGATTCGTGCAAAAACAGTTCTTCAGGATGTTAATAGAGGCGACAGTATCTCTGTTAACGGAGTTTGTTTGACAGTCTCTTCTTTTACAAAAGATCTGTTTGTAGTAGACGTTATTCCAGAAACGTTTCGATCCACAACATTAGCAGAGTTAAAATCTAACTCTCGTGTCAACTTAGAACGAGCAATGTCTGCAAACGGTCGTTTTGGTGGTCACTTTGTCAGTGGTCACATCGATGGAGTTGGGGTTATTCGTTCGATTAAGAAAGAAACAAATGCCATTACAAAAAAGATTGAACTAGATGATACTCTTTTAAAATATATGATGGTAAAAGGTTCTGTTGCAGTTGACGGTACTTCACTTACCGTTTTCGATGTGGATCGTACATCAATCACCATTTCCTTAATTCCAACAACACAATTCGACTCATTAATTGGAGATAAGGGAATTGGTGAAAAAGTGAATATTGAATGTGACATGCTAGCAAAATATACAGAACGCATGCAAGCATCTAAATCCAACATGTCTAAAGAATGGTTACAAGAACAAGGATTTTAATAGGAGGTTTCGTATGTTTTATACAGTTGAAGAAGCTATTGAAGCATTGGCAAAAGGACAAGCCATTATCGTTGTTGATGATGAAGACCGTGAAAACGAAGGAGACTTTGTTGCACTAGCAGAGTTTGCTACCCCGCAAGTCGTCAATTTAATGGCCACTGAAGGGAAAGGTCTCATTTGTGTGCCAGTTGCTGAAACGATTGCCCAACAAATAGGGATTGGTTTAATGACAGACCAAAATACAGATCCATATAGTACTGCTTTTACAATTAGTATCGACCACAAGGATACAACAACTGGGATTAGCGCATTTGAACGCTCTCATACGATTCTTGAAATGCTTAACAAAGAGTCAACTGCAACTGATTTTAAACGTCCTGGCCATATTTTTCCGTTAATCGCAAAAAAAGGTGGCGTTTTAAAACGTGCAGGACACACAGAGGCTGCTGTTGATTTAGCCCTACTTGCAGGATCTTCACCCGCGGGAGTTATTTGTGAAATCATGAATGAAGATGGAACCATGGCACGACTAGATGACTTAGTAATACTTGCTGAAAGATTAAATATCGGTATCTTGACCATTGCGGATTTGATCGCATACAAACGTAAGCATGAGAAACTTATCACGCGTGAAGTTGAAGTTCCTTTACCAACTGAATTTGGAAATTTCAAGGTGGTCGGTTATACGGAAACCCTAACTGGAAAAGAACATATTGCGCTTGTTAAAGGCGATATTTCTGAAGATACACCTGTATTAACTCGTGTTCATTCAGAGTGTTTAACAGGGGATGTTTTTGCATCTCGCAAATGTGATTGTGGCTCACAACTACATGCTTCACTAAAACAAATTGAAGAAGCAGAGTCAGGGATTTTACTCTATATGCGTCAAGAAGGTCGAGGCATTGGCTTAATTAATAAATTAAAAGCATATGCTCTTCAAGACGAAGGGTTAGACACCGTCGAAGCCAACCACAAACTCGGCTTTGCAGATGATTTGCGTGAGTATGGTATCGGCGCTCAGATATTGCGAGATTTAGGTGTACGTAAGATGAAATTACTAACGAACAACCCTCGAAAAGTGGCAGGTATTGATGGCTACGGGTTGGAAGTAACAGAGCGTGTGGCGATTGAAATTCCCACACATACAGACAATGAACAATATATGAAAACAAAAAAATCGAAACTTGGGCATTACCTCAATTTCTAAAGGAGCTTACTAATGACTACACATTTAGAAGGTTATTTAATTGGATCGGATTTGCGAATTGGAATCGTTGTTGGACGTTTCAATGAATTTATTACAAGTAAACTATTAGGTGGAGCTGAAGATGCGCTTAAGCGACATGGCGTCGATGATGCAAATGTAACCATTGCTTGGGTACCTGGAGCATTTGAAATACCTCTAGTAGCAAAACAAATGGCAGCTTCTAAAAAATATGATGCTGTCATCACACTTGGTACTGTTATTCGTGGATCTACACCACATTTTGACTATGTATGTAACGAAGCGGCTAAAGGTGTTGCGAATGCTGGATACCAACACAATATTCCCGTAATTTTCGGTGTATTAACAACAGACACGATTGAACAAGCGATCGAGCGTGCTGGTACAAAAGCTGGGAATAAAGGCTGGGAATCTGCTGCTTCAGCAATTGAAATGGCTAACTTGATGAAAAAATTATCATAATTTGAACCCTGAAGCCAATGTGCTTCAGGGTTTTTTACAGACTTCTTTCAAAAGAGTAAACTAGTTTGTATAGGAGTGATATTTAGATGAAAACAATATATCTAGTCAGGCATTGTTCAGCAACCGGACAGTCTCCCGATGCAGAATTATCAGCTTTAGGACACCAACAAGCTTCAGAATTAGCTTCTTTTTTTGAGCACATACCAGTTGAACAGATTATATGTAGTCCCTTTCTGCGCGCACAACATTCCATTGCTTCTACAGCTGAGTCAAAGAATCTTACAGTTATACTTGACGACCGTTTATCAGAGAGAACGTTAAGTACGACCGACATACCAAATTGGTTGGAGGTTCTCGAGAAGACATTAAAGACATGGATTTAAAACTAATCGGTGGAGAATCGAGTCATGAAGCCATGGCAAGAGGCATTGAAGTGGTTCAAGAAGCACCCAACCACTGCATCCTTGTCACTCATGGTAATTTAATGAGTTTACTAGTAAAGTATTATGATGATTCATTTGGTTTCACCGAGTGGAAGTCACTTAGTAATCCAGATGTATATAAGCTGATTATTGGCGAACATGAATCTAGCATCTCTCGTTTATGGTAAGAAAAGTGAAAAGCGCCTTCTAGCCCGACGCCGGCGCTGGAAGGATCGATTCGAAAGCCTGCTTTCGCATGAGAGCCTGTAAGGCGAAGTGCCCAACATCCCGCTCCTGCGGTTACTCGTCGCAAAATGCAGTGCAAAGATTTTGTCGAATTCCTTCATATCCCACGTCGTGTGGGCCCAAGCTTAAAGGAAGGAAGGCTAAACCGTGCCATCGTGGCACAACTCCTTCATGATCCACTTCCTGTGGGACTTGGGTTGAAGAATACGTTCTTATCTTCCAAGGAAAAAGCCACACATCTCAATGAATGTGTGGCTTTCGTGTTTTATTCCATTGTATTGCCTTCTGCTGGTATCGGAGTATTTTGTAACATTGTTGCTAAATGCATCGTATTGTAAGCTAGCATTTTAACATGACCTTTTGTAAAATCATTGTCTTTCCCGGCATCTATATATGATTTCCCAGGACCCGCTTCACCTACCCAATACGTATCTACATTCGGAGGAATAACAAATCCTATATGAGATAAGCCGTATAATATGGATGCAGAAGCATGTTTCGCACCATCTTCATTACCAGTTACGACCACACCTCCGACTTTATTATAAAAAACGGATTGTCCTTTATCATTGGTCTTACTACTGCTCCCATATAAACGTTCAATCACTTGAGTTGCAAGGCTACTCTTTTCACCTAACCATAATGGTGTTCCTATAATGACAATATCTGACTCCATGACTTTCTCATAAATCGTTGGCCATTCATCACCATTTCCCATGTCTTCTTCAACACCTAAGGCGATGTTGTAATCGGCAACTCGAATTATTTCAGAATCAACATCTTTCTCTCTGTAAATTGCTTGTACTTCCTGCATTAAAGCTTCGGTATGTGACGGTTCCTTAGTGCTTTTTAAGGACGTATTTAGAAATATGGCTTTTAGTTTAGACAATCTACTCACTCCTTTTAATTCGTTACTTTCTCTTTTCCCTACTTAAACAAAAGTATTCCTTATGGAATGTGTTAAAATAACAAAAAGAATCTTTGAAAAGAAGGCGGAACCCATGGAATACCAAGAAATGTTAGCGCAATTCACTCATTTGATTGAGAATAAATCATTGATTACTGCAACGATTAGTCAGCCACGTACAAAGCTTGAAGAGGTGAAACGGATACGTTTAAAGCCTGTTGAATTAAAAGGAATTTACCACGTTCAGTTTGAATACCAATATGAACGTGTATTAAAGCATGAAAATATTGAATTAACGGATGTAGAAGCTAAACTAGATGATTTGCTACAACAATACCGTCAAGTTCAAGCCGAGTTTGAAGAAGAGAAGATTCATATTCAACTTTCCAAAAAGTTCAAAGTTCTATGGAAATCCGATCAAGTGACGACAAAGAAAGTAGCTAATCTCTCGCATAATCGCAAGAAGAATTACTTATTAAATGAAGATACCGCCTATCCTTTCTTGGTACATCTCGGCGTGCAAACACCTGAAGGCAAGGTGAAAAAGCAGAAACATGATAAGTTCAGACAAATTAATCGTTTTGTTGAATTTATAGATGATGCTCTTGATTATCTTCCAAAAGATCGTACTGTCCGAGTTTTAGATTTCGGATCAGGAAAATCCTATTTAACATTTGCTCTTTATCATTATTTACGTATTGAAAAAGGACTCGATATCCGTGTGACAGGGCTCGATTTAAAAAAAGAAGTGATAGAAGAATGCCAACAAATTGCTATTGACTTGAAATATGATCATCTGGAGTTTTTAGTCGGGGATATTAATGATTACAATGAGGAAACGTCTGTAGATATGGTAGTCACGCTACATGCTTGTGACGTGGCGACAGATATGGCACTTGCTCGGGCTGTTAAATGGGGTGCAAAAGTAATCTTAAGTGTTCCTTGTTGTCAGCATGAGTTAAATACGCAGCTCGACAGTCCAGCGCTCAACGTCATGCTTCAACATGGACTTGTAAAAGAACGATTTGCTGCACTTGCAACGGATTCTATACGGGCAGAGTTGTTAAAGCAGGTTGGATACGAAGCACAATTGCTTGAATTTATTGATATGGAACATACACCAAAAAACATTTTAATTCGCGCGTACTTCACTGATAGAAAATCAACTTCAGAAGAACAAGCTCGCTATCAAGAGTTTGTTAAGTTCTTAGGTGCAAAACCATTTTTAGAAAAAGAACTGCATAACCACCTGTAAACAAACTAAAACGGCAACTCTTGAAATATGAGGGTTGCCGTTTTGTTTGATTTTTTACTATTTCAAAGAGACATCAAGAAAGACATACTGATCCTGTTCTCTTACTTTTCCAAATTTGACGGGTACAGGGGCAGAAAATATCGGACCATCAATAACAACCGTGTGAAATTCTCCATTTTCACCACAAGAATCAATACCGAGCTCTTCTAACTCATCCATTAACTCTCGTGTAAATGTTTTCCCTATGTAGTCTCGAGACATCATGTCTGTGTTAATGACAACAATAACTGCTTCAAATCCAACATCTAATAGTTCTTCTAATATCGAGCGTCGTGGCTCTTGCCAAAGAGGGTGAATTGGCACTATATCCGATTTAGCACATGTCTTCTGTACCCACACTAAATGTCCCTCTAAATCGATATCACCGAATACACCGTGTGTGATTCCTGCTGCTCGACATTCATCCATCGCCTCAATAAACTTCATTTCATAATCGGTCCATCCTGCTCCACGGAT
>JBFELW010000056.1:0-9007 GCA_041551995.1 Paenisporosarcina sp. | reverse complement strand
CCAGTGGTCTCCCTCATTGAAATTTCTAGTCTAGAGGAAGCCATTGAGGTAAATAACAGTGTAACTTTTGGATTATCTAGTTCTATTTTCTCCCGAGACGTGAATAAAATCTTTAAGGCACAACGGGATTTAGATACAGGAATTGTGTATGTCAATGCAGGTACAACAGGGGCTGAAATTCACTAGCCATTTGGTGGAACAAAAGGAACAGGTAATGGTCATCGTGACTCAGGCGTTGCTGCTCTTGATGTGTACACAGAGTGGAAGAGTATTTACGTAGACTTTAGTGGTAAATTGCAACGCGCTCAGATAGATAATTCATAATCACAGATTCTGATAACGCAAGTAATAAGACGGATTTACAAAGGGGATGTAAACATGAAAGTTGTCGTATTAGGTGCGGGATTAATGGGGAAAGAAACAGCGCGTGACTTGGTGAAGAGTGATCGGGTAGAAAGGGTGTTTTTAGCTGATTTAGATGTCGCACAAACTAAACTATTTCAGGAAAAGTTACAATCTGAAAAGTTAGAAATAGTACAATTAGATGCGAATAATGATGACGAATTAAAGCGAGTAATGAGCCAAGGTGACGTGGTAGTTAATGCTCTCTTTTACTCATTTAACGAGAGAGTAGCACGGACTGCGATTGAAATAGGAGTACATTCTGTTGACTTAGGTGGACATATTGGAGGGGCCACGGATGCAGTGCTAGAACTTCATGAAGAGGCTGCAACAAAAGGCATTACACTCATTCCAGATTTAGGGGTAGCACCAGGGATGATCAATATCTTAGCAGGGCATGGTGTAAGGAAACTAGAGGATGTAAAATCCATTAAATTATACGTAGGTGGCATTCCAGTAAAACCTGAAGGACCACTTCAATATAATATTGTGTTTTCATTAGATGGTGTCCTGGACCATTATACAGACACCTCCCATGTTGTGAGGAATGGACAATTGCAAGAAATTCCTTCATTAACAGAAATTGAACCTATTCACTTCGATGGTTTTGGTGAATTAGAAGCCTTTCACACGTCAGGTGGTACATCAACATTAACCAAAACGTTTCCTAAAGTTGAAACGTTAGAATACAAAACGATTCGGTATACAGGACACGCAGAAAAATTTAAAGTTCTGGTAGACCTTGGTTTAACGAATAAAGAAACGACTGTTAACGTAAATGGTCATGATGTGAAAACCCGTGACGTATTAAAAGAAGCATTGACTCCAGGCTTACTCTTAGGTAATAAACAAGATGCAGTGCTATTGCGTGTCACTGTATCTGGTAATAAAAATGGAGAATCTGTAACTTATGAATACGAAATGGTGACAAAGAAAGATATGAATGATCAAGTAACGGCCATGGCAAGAGCTACGGCAAATACGATTTCAGTAGTTGCACAAATGATTGGAAACGGTGAAATTACAAAACGTGGAGTTTATCCACCTGAACAAATTGTGCCTGGCGATGCTTATATATCAGAAATGAAAAAACGAGGAGTAAACATCATCGAAACAACAAAAGAATTAGAGTCATCCTCGATTGCAAACCGATAACAGGAGGTGTTTACTATGAACTTTGATTTAACAGAAGAGCAACAATTACTTCGCAAAACGGTTAGGCAATACGTGGATGATGAAATATTGCCTTATATAGCAGAGTGGGATTCAACAGGTGGATTTGATCCTAAAGTTTGGAAACGATTAGCAGATTTAGGTTTTATGGGAGTTTGTATACCTGAAGCCTATGGTGGAAGCGGAATGGATTATAACGCTCTAGCTATTGTGTGCGAGGAATTAGAAAGAGGAGATACTGCTTTTCGTACGGCAGTATCAGTCCATATTGGATTAAATTCAATGACCCTGATGCAATGGGGAACAGAAGAACAGAAGCAAAAGTATCTAGTTCCTCAAGCAAAAGGTGAAAAGATTGGTGCATTTGGATTAACAGAACCCGGTGCAGGGTCAGATGTTGCGGCAATGACTACAACAGCAACTCTTGACGGCGATGCTTATATTTTAAAAGGACAAAAAACGTGGATTTCATTGTGTGATAAGGCGGACCATTTTGTAGTTTTTGCATATACTGATAAAGCTAAAAAACATCAAGGAATAAGTGCATTTGTAGTGGAACGAACGATGGAAGGTTTCTCATCTAAAGCGATTAAAGGGAAATATGGAATTCGCGCAGGTAATACGGGTGAGATATTCTTTGATGATGTTCGTATACCTGTTGCTAATCGGTTGGGTGAAGAAGGAGAAGGCTTTAAAATTGCTATGTCTGCATTAGATAACGGTCGGTTTACTGTAGCTGCTGGTGCTGCAGGATTAATTATGGCTTGTTTGGAATCTAGTGTGAAATATTGTAATGAGCGTGAAACCTTTGGTAAACCGATAGGGAAACATCAATTAGTTCAACAAATGATTGCTAAGATGGAAGCGGGTCTCCAAATGAGCCGTTTGCTCGTTTTCCGTGTGGGAGAAATGAAAAACAAAGGAATCCGTAATACGCGTGAAACATCTTTAGCGAAATGGCAAGCATGTGACTTTGCCAATCAAGCAGCTGATGATGCAGTACAGATCCACGGTGCATATGGCTATTCAGATGAGTATCCGGTGGCTAGATACCTCCGTAACTCGAAAGCACCTGTCATTTATGAGGGAACACGCGAAATTCATACCATCATGCAAGCAGAGTATGTTCTAGGGTATCGAGAGGATAAAAAGTTGTCTCGCATGCTACCGAAATGGCCATTTGAAATTGACCAATAAATAGGAGTATGGTAAGATATTCTAAATTATATGAACGGAGGTGACGAGAGAATGAAAAACGCTGTGAATGCACATGGATTTATATTGGAATTTTTATCCGTTTCGTGTGCGATTACTCATGAAATTTCTAACAACGGGACAGATCTGTCCACTTTTAGACAAAATCATGAACATCACAGCTGAGTAGACATTCTTTCCGAACCATAGTGTATGGAAAAGACTGCTCTCTTCGAGCAGTCTTTTTTTGTGCTTCCATAAGAGTATATGAAGTTCAGAAATGTTTCCTTCTTAAAAGACTCGCTATGTCTAGCTTCAAGCGCCAGCTTGCACCTAAGCTTCAGACCCTTTGTCGAAAGCGAGCTTTCGCGGCGGTTCTTCCAGCGCCGGTGTCAAGCTAGATGGCGCTTTACGCTTTTCTCATTCCAGCTGTGTTAAATCGAAAGGAAGCGGAAATGATGATATGCACAATACAAGAAATCAGTAAAATGCTTGGCGGAAATTTAATATTTGAGGACTTATCTTTAGCCATTAAAACAGACGATAAATTAGGTATCGTAGGAAGGAATGGTACTGGGAAGACGACTTTGTTTACTTTAATAGCAGGTATTGAATCCCCTGATCATGGGAGCATTCATTTCAAAAAAGGAACAAAGATTGGTTATTTAGCTCAAATTCCCTCCTATTCAGAGGAAGTAACAGGGTATGACGTATTGCTTATGGCATTTGAAGAATTACAGCTGATGCAAGGTGAAATGAAAAAGCTAGAACACCAAATGTCTACGTCATCAGCAATTGAAATGGATAAATTATTAAAAACTTATGGTGATATTCAAGAGAAGTTTACCAGTCTAGACGGGTATTCCATGGATACGGACATTGAAAAGGTTATTCAAGGACTACAATTACCTACTTTTGTCAATCAACCCTTCACAAGTTTAAGTGGAGGAGAGCAAACAAAAATAATGCTGGGTCAACTACTCTTAACTAAACCAGACTTACTTTTACTAGATGAACCAACCAATCATTTAGACCTCTTTGCTGTTGAATGGCTCGAGCAGTATTTGGTTGCTTATGAGGGAACAGTAGTCATTATTTCTCATGACCGCTTTTTTCTGGATCAGGTTGTGACAAAGGTAGCTGATTTAGAGGAAGGTGAGTTGAATCTATATCATGGAAACTATTCTTCATTTGTTATCCAAAAAGAAGAAAAGCTCATGCGTGAATTTCAAGAGTATGAGGAACAACAGAAAAAAATAAAGAAAATGAAAGAAGCCATTAAACGCTTGAGGTTATGGGCTAATGAAGCGGTTCCTCCGAATGCCGCGCTTCATCGCCGTGCTAGAAATATGGAGCGTGCATTAGAACGAATGGAAAAGGTACGTAAGCCACTAGTTGATCCTAAAAAGATGAACTTAACTTTTGATGCCGCTCCACGAAGTGGCAAGGAAGTGGTAATTATGGAAGAAGTCGATAAAGCCTTTGGTAATAAAGTGTTGCTCTCTAAAGCAGACTTCTATGTGTATTGGAAAGACAGAATTGCGATTGTGGGAAGAAACGGAACAGGTAAATCCACGATATTAAAATTATTACGTGGAGAGCTCTCAGTGGATTCAGGCATTGCACGATTAGGCAGTAGTGTGAAAGTTGGATTCTTATCTCAACATTTTGAAATAACGGATCCGAAAGCCAGACTCATTGATGTATTTCGGAGTGAGGTTAACGTTTTTGAAGGGGACGCTCGTCATATTTTAGCTAAATTTATGTTTTATGGACCGGACGTGTTTAAACGCGTAGGGGATTTAAGTGGTGGAGAGCGTATGAGACTCAGACTTGCACAACTTATGCATCAAGACGTGAACTTACTAATGCTCGATGAACCAACTAATCACTTAGATATTGATTCACGTGAAGTACTTGAAGAAGCTTTAGAAGATTTTCAAGGAACCATTGTAGCTGTATCACATGACCGATATTTCTTAAATAAACTCTTTCCCAGAACAGCTTGGCTAGATAATGGTGTACTCATCACCTATGAAGGTGCATACGAGTGGGCACGAGAAAAATGGGAACAACATAAAGTAAAGTTGGAAATTGAGTTGCCACCCGTCAAGTCCATAAAGGTTAAATCAAATCGTGAACAATCAGGGGTAAGGTCACCCTCTTTCGAAGAAGAAATAGCTGAGATAGAAGGGCGAATTGAGGACTTAGTAATAGAAATTGATGCCGAAAAAGATTGGACTATATATGAAGCGTTACTTGTGAAAAAGAAAATGTTGGAGGAAAAATTAGAGGTATTGATGTCAGATTGGTTAAAGTACGAAGCGTGACATAATCGCTAATACCTTTTCTGTTTATAGCTTTCAAAGGATAGTTCCGTTTTGCCCTAACACGATTATATTCTGTTCATATTCTATAAGTATGAGTAGGAAAGGGGGTAATATGATGTCTGGAACTGTTGCAGGTGTTGATACTGGGTATGGATCAAGCTTTGCGTTGATTGTAGTTTTGTTTATCCTTCTTATTATTGTTGGAGCAAGCTTTTGTTGGTGATGGCTATGGGGCTATGAGTTTGTATACCTACAGAGTATAGATGCCCAAAAGAGAACTAGAACACTGTAAATAGAGAGGTACGCCAATAGAGTCACTCACTCTCCTATTTCATTGCAAAAACTTGGTTCAACTATGTGGTTATGTTATACAAAAATAAATGTAATTATATTAAAGACATCAGCTTGCACATTTAGCTTGCAAGTTATGTCTTTAAGATGTATTCCAGATTACTCATTTCAGTATAAAAGAAGTCATGAATAAACCGTAAATTTCTCCTGAATGTGATGGGTAATTGGATTAAATGATTGAAAAAGGCAATCTTTCCTCAATGAATTTGAGGAGGTTGTCTTTTTTCTGTTTTTAAGATGTAAGAATCTTAACGCTATATTTCAAAGATTGGTCAAATCTTGAGATAAATGATTAGAAAATGAAACTGAAATGTTTATAGAGAGTCTAATAAATTATAAGGGATTTGAAAAGGGGCGAAAGATAAAATGAAAAGAAGAAGTGCTTGGATTATTATTGCAGCCATAGCAGTGTCTATCGCTTTATCATTTGCATTTTTAATTGATAAAGTGACTGTAAGTGCATCAACCATTGTACTGTCAGAGAATGAGTGGAAAGCGAATTTTTCCGTTCCTCTGAAAGCAACAGCTATACAAGATGACGATATTTATTTGATTGATCAGCAAGGAAATAAATCGGAAGGCACTTTAAAGCTAACTTCTAAAGGTCGTACCGTTGAGGTAACAGACTTAAAACCAGGTTCATATACATTGCATATTAGTCGAGATGCTGTAAAAGGGGGGTTCTTTAAATCTCTTTCAACCACAAAGGTATCCTTTACAGTGCACGAAGACTTACAATCCGTAAAATCTGAAAAAGAACTGAAGAACTACTTTGCAGAAGTAAAGAAAATAACACAACATTTGCAAAACGGGAACATGGTAGAAGAAAGTGCCTTAGTGATGGAGTCAAACAGTGAATCATTAAATAAGAGTAGTGGAACGGCTGAGTATTCGGAAACCAATAATCAGGTAGACGGAGTGGATGAAGCAGATCAGGTGAAAACTGACGGTGCATATATCTATTCAATCGTAAATGGTCGCGTCATCATTACAGATATTCGAGACCCTTCTGCAATGGCAAAAATTGCAGAACTACCTTATGAAGCGACATTCTATCCAAGTCAGCTATTTCTGACTGAAACGACTTTAATTGTATTAGGTGATAAACATACGTCTTATAATCACTCGGATTCACCCGAAAATATTTCAACAAAAATGATGATGCCCTATAACAGTGCTACCAATGTACGATTGTACGATTTAAAAGATAAGGAAAACCCAAAACTTGTGAGGGAAATCGGAGCAGAAGGCTATTTGAACGGAGCTCGTAAAACGGGAGATATGTTGTATTTCATTACCAATGTTACGCCTAACTATTGGGCATTTCAGGAAGATGATGGAGGGGAGCTTAGACCGTTTACTTATGATAGTCAGAAAGGCGATCAACCGACCCCATTGCCTTACTCTGATTTATCGATTTTACCAAGGACATTAGAAGGAACTTACAGTGTCATCACTGCCATGGACCTTAACAATCCGAGAGAATCCCAAGTTATAACTAAAGGATATCTAGGTGGAAGCAGCGCGATGTACATGTCGAAGGAATCATTATATTTAACCGCACCCATCTATGATGTACCAGTGATTCAAGAGGAACAAAAATCCTCGACAATGATGTGGAATCCGCAAGAAACAAACACAGAGATCTTTAAATTTAGCTTAGACGGTACAAAAGTTGAATTTGCTTCTTCTGGTGAAGTTGAGGGCATGTTGCTCAATCAATTCTCTATGGATGAACACAACAATCACTTCCGTGTAGTTACAACAAAAGGTTTTGCCTGGAACACAGAAACGCCTTCAGAA
Organism: Paenisporosarcina sp.; assembly: GCA_041551995.1. Taxonomy (GTDB): domain Bacteria; phylum Bacillota; class Bacilli; order Bacillales_A; family Planococcaceae; genus Paenisporosarcina. Next base: position 1,754 of record JBFELW010000056.1, on the reverse strand, counting down.
AACAATCTATTTATATTAGATGCAGGAATGAAACAAGTGGGTTCGATTCAAGGTCTAGCAAAAGGTGAGCGTATATACTCTGCACGATTTATGGGTGATAAAGCGTACATGGTAACCTTCAAAGAAACTGATCCGCTCTTCGTCATGGATGTATCCATTCCAACTGCACCGAAAGTTTTGGGCGAATTAAAGATTCCTGGTTTTAGTAACTATTTACACCCATTGGACAAGAATCATTTAATTGGGTTTGGCTATGATACAAAATCAATTCCTGGTGAAAATGGTTCACAACCAAGAATCATGACAGGAGGAATGAAAATATCCTTGTTCGATGTTTCAGACTTTACTAACCCTAAAGAAAAAGATGTAGAAATACTTGGTGTCCAAGGAACTTTCAGTTCACTCCAATATGACCACAAAGCTCTATTTCAACATCAAGAAAAAGGTCTTTATGGTTTCCCGGTCACTCTTTACGAAGGTGCGAATAAAGAGGGCTATGGAGAGTTTTCAGGTGAAGGAGCAATGATTTATGAAATAACTAAAGAAAATGGCATAAGAGAAGTAGCTAACTTGATAAACACTGAAAATCCAAAGTCATATGATGATTGGGAAAAAGCGCTTCAACGAATTATGTATGTAGAAGATACACTTTATACCATTTCAATGAAAGAAATGAAGAGTTATGATTTAAATACGTTTAAAGAAATCGGCGTTGTCCCATATTAAAAATAAGGCAGATCACTAAATGAGGTACTTAGTGGTCTGCTTTTTCGTCTACTTCAATTGAACTATGTTTAATTGTTATCACTTCAAACAAGGCAATAAACAAATTTTCTAAAAACAAGATTGACAACCAAGTGTATTAACCATACAATACACTTATAACTGTATGAACCACTTAATACATACACTTAAAATAAATCAAGTAGTACACATTCAATTACTGAGAGGAGTTGCTTTGATGAATGTGAATTTTAATAATCGTGATCCGGTTTATTTACAAGTTGTTCGATATTTTAAGGAGCAAATAGCAATTGGCCAATTAGTACCTGGAAAAGAAATACCATCGAGAAGAGAATTGGCAAACATGCTTAAGATTAATCCTAATACCGCACAGCGGGCGTATAAGGAAATGGAGGAACAGGGTTTGATCCATACAGAAAGAAATCACCCAAGTAAAATAACAACGGACGCAAAGATTCTAGGAATGGTAAGAGAAGAGTTGTTAGTCGAGGCGGTGGATACCTTTGTAACATCGGTTCGGTCTATTAATGTTCCAGTAGATGAATTATTGAATTTGGTACGAACAAAGTACACAGATACTGACGATGATAAGGGGGCTTAAAAATGATTGAAGTAAAAGAGATTTCGAAGAATTTCGGTCGAAAAAAGATATTAAAAGGTGTGTCGTTTACCGCTAATAAAGGTGAAATAACTTGTTTAATTGGTATAAATGGAGTTGGAAAGACAACCATTTTAAATGCCATTATGGCACTTACCCCGATTAACAAAGGGCAAATTTTAATAGACGGAGAAATCCTTAATAAAAAAACGTTTGAAAAAGTCACCTTCATTCCTGATGCAATAACGATGCTACCACACATGAAAATATCTGAGGCGATGGAGTTCATGAATGACTTTTATACCTGTTGGAATCAGAAACGCGCAACGGAACTACTTGGCTTTTTTAATTTAAATGTGTCTGATAGAATATCTACCTTATCAAAAGGAAATACAGCAAAGGTCAATTTATT
>JBFELW010000055.1:0-9025 GCA_041551995.1 Paenisporosarcina sp. | reverse complement strand
TTAAGATATCTACACTCAGTGATGGCGAGTTCAAACGAGGTGTTTTTGCAACAGAACCTATAAAAAAAGGTGTATTGATTCATGCTGCACCTGTTCTTCCTTACCCAAATGAAGAGCATGAGCATATTGAAAAAACTATGCTAGCAGATTATGCTTTTGAATACGGTCAGAATCATACCGCATTTGTTCTAGGGTACGGCATGTTGTTTAACCATTCGTATACCCCTAACGCCACTTACGACATAAATTTTGATAATCATACGTTTGACTTTTTCGCTTATACCGATATTGAGGCAGGACAAGAAATTTTGATCAATTATAACGGTGAAGTTGAAAATGATGATCCCCTATGGTTCAACGAAGAAAGCCAAACAACAGACTAGGAAATTCTAGTTTGTTGTCTGGCTTTTTTTAATTCATTCGATAAGCTTTTAGAGTGGTTTTTAATGTAGCGTATGTGCCTATAGCAGCGGCACTATAAAAGAAACCCATGAAAATACCTGCAGAAAGGCTATGGCGATGACTTATAAAAACGGAAATGAATAATCCAACTAATGTAGCGCAAAACGGTATGTGTTTTGAAGGGATATGAATAAATATCTTGAGCAAGATTACCGCCACCATAATTACTGGGATAGCCCAAATCGCATCCCAGATATTCGTATGAATAATGGGGAACTCAGTCATGTGAACAATCTCCTTTTAGCAATACTCATTTTTCAAATAGCATTTCCAATATGATTTATTTTAATCGCAAATATTTTAATGCAAAAAGGGGCTGTCCTAAACGTCATTTGTAATGACTGATGTACTAAGCGGTTGCTTTCCGTTCCGGCGCTAGCTTTCCGCGGGCACGGCCTCAGACGCTTCACTCGCTCCGCTCGTTGCAGGGTCTTCGGCTCGCGCTGTTCCCGCAGGAGTCACGCGCCTGCACTCCAAGCAAAACTAAATCGATGCGTCCCCTAATGATTGGAAAACAGGTTCAGGAAGGTCCCTACACCCCTTTATAGTGGGAGATGACCGTGGTTCTTTTCCCTATACTGACATCAATATGGAACCTCAGCTCTCAGATCCTAGCTACCACACTTTCTTCAATTCACTTCTGCAAAAAAATAGTAGCACAAACCATGACCTTGGTCTGTGCTACTAATGTTAGTATGTTTCCGCAGTAAATAAAACGACTGTTCATTTTAACAAGAGTTTGGACTTATTAGACTGTCCTCTTAAGAAATCACATGACACGTTTGAACATTTTTTCGATTTCATAGGTGGAAAACTGAACAATGACTGGTCGACCGTGTGGACATGTAAAAGGATGCTCGGCTTGTTTTAAATCATGTATAAGCTTCGACATATCTTCTTTCGTCAAAAAATGATTGGCCTTAATCGAACGCTTACAGCTCATCATAATCGCCGCATCTTCTCTTAGTTTTTTCACATCCGTTTTTCGATCAGTTAAAACTTGTTCAATTAGTTCTTTAACAATTTCTTCTTCAAAGCCCTTTGGAAACCATACAGGATATTCCCGTACAATAAATGTTGTAGGACCGAATTCTTCCAGAAAAATCCCCACTTCTTCTAGTTTATCTGCATATTCCTTTAGTCGTAAAGTTTCATCAGCAGAATAATGCATCGACAATGGGATTAGTAAGGATTGTCGCTCTTCCCCCTGTACATCCCCCACTTTCTCGCGGAAAAATTCATATTTAATCCGTTCTTGTGCAGCATGTTGGTCAATTAGGTAAAAACCATCGGTACTTTGCGCAACGATATAAGTACCGTGTATTTGTCCCACGATATCTAGTTCTGGAAAAGGCTCTTTTGATGAACTTGGTGAGGTGTTATCTATTGAAAGCTTAAATTTCTCATTATGTTCATCTTGTTCTTTTACCAGGAATGAACCGGGTAGTTTATTGAATGATGTCATCGGTTGTGATGATTTTGTTTCTGCTAATCCTGCTGAATCAATTGAGCGTGTTGGTTGTGTCTTCCAGATATCCAATTGTTCACTAGTAGCCTTGATTTTTTTAGGTTTTTCTGCAATTTCTGGCGCTCGCATAATTGAACGAATGGTTTTTCTTAGCGTCTCTTCTACTAGTTGTTGCAATTCCTTTTCTTTACTAAGTCGAATTTGCTGTTTGGAGGGATGCACATTCACATCTGTTAAATACGGATCCCCCACTATTTGCAATATGACTAGCGGATATCGCTCTATGGGCAGAAACGTATGGTAGGCATTTACAATCGCTTGTTGTATCGTGTAATGCTTTACCCATCGACCATTTACAAATAATGTTATATAGTTTTTGGATGCACGCGTTATTTCAGGTAGAGAGGCATACCCGTGAATGCGATAGTCTGCAGATTCACCTTCAAATTTAATCATTTTCTTTGCGATAGCTGTCCCGTAGATTGCGGCAATTACTTGTTGTAAGTCTCCACGACCATTGGTTTGTAAAAGAATGTTTTCACCATGCGTAAGTTTAAACGCTATATTTGGATAACAAAGTGCTAGTCGATTTAATAAGTCCATGATATGACCAAGTTCAGTTTGAATTGTTTTCATATACTTTAAACGAGCAGGTGTATTAAAAAACAATTGAGAAACTTGAAGCACAGTTCCTTTTCGTAATGCTCCCGCTTCCTTGCGTTTCATGTAACCACCTTCGATTTCCACAGTGGTTCCTGACGTATGACCATCGGAAGTCCATAAGGAAACTTTAGAAACTGAGGCTATACTGGCTAGAGCTTCCCCGCGGAAGCCAAGTGTTCGAATTCGAAAAAGATCGTGCTCAGTAGATATTTTACTTGTAGCATGTCTTGAAAAAGAAAGGACTGCATCCTCTTCATCCATCCCACTTCCATTATCCGTTACCTGTATCGTCTGCAAACCCGCTTCCTCTAAATAAACATCAATTGATGTACTACCCGCATCAATTGCATTTTCAACAAGTTCTTTCACAACAGATGCAGGTCTTTCGACAACTTCTCCTGCTGCTATTTTATTTGAAAGGGGTTCATTCATTAAGTGAATATATCCCATTTGAACGACTCCTTTCTATGTTACTTCCCGATTTTTTGTTGTAAGTCATATAAAAGTTGAAGTGCCCCCATCGGTGTTGTTCCCGAGATATCTAATTCTCGAATCACATCCACCACTTCAGTTGAAAGAGCATCTTGGACCTGACTACTATCTGTGTATTGAGTTTCTGCAAAGAAGGATAATTGTTCAGTTGCAGATTTTTGTTCGTTAATTCCTTGTTCATTACCGGCTTCAAGCTCTTCTAAAATAAGGCGTGCACGCTTAATAATTGGTTCTGGTAATAGTGCAAGTTCAGCCACATGTATACCATAACTTTTATCAGCAGGACCATTTTTCACTTTATGAAGAAAGACAACTTTTCCATTTTGTTCAACGGCAGAGACATGAACATTTCGAAGTCTCGTTAACTCCCTTTCTAGTCCGGTTAATTCATGATAATGTGTTGAAAATAATGTGTTCGCTCGAATTTCAGTATGAATATACTCCATCATCGCTTGAGCAAGAGCCATGCCGTCATACGTTGAAGTACCTCGCCCTATCTCATCAAATAACAATAAACTGCGCTCAGTGGCGTGTGTAATCGCGTAAGTAGATTCTAACATCTCCACCATAAATGTACTTTGACCTGCAGCTAAATCGTCAGCTGCACCAATACGTGTAAAGATCTGATCAGTTACAGGGAGAACTGCTTCTTCAGCAGGTACATAACAACCCATCTGAGCCATGATCACTGTAATAGCAACTTGACGCATATACGTACTTTTACCGGACATATTCGGACCTGTAATTAAAAGCATGTTTTCATCTGACGTTAGTGAACAATTATTAGGAACGTAGTGTTGGTGATTCATCATCTTTTCAACAACGGGATGACGGCCATTTACAATGTTCACTTCCATTCCATCATGAAATACTGGTTTCGTTAAACGGTAATGATCAGACACTTCAGCAAAACTTGAGAAAACATCTAACTCACTTATTTGAGATGCCAATTGTTGCACTCTCGGAATGTATTGTTTAACTTGATCACGAATATCAACAAAAATCGAATACTCAAGCGCTAGACTCTCTTCTTCAGCCGTTAAAATGAGCGATTCTTTTTCTTTTAGTTCATCTGTTATATAACGTTCAGCATTTGCCAATGTTTGCTTTCTTTCATATCTTGTTAAATCGGCCAAATGCATATTGGACTTCGTAATTTCGATGAAATAGCCAAACACACGGTTATATCCGATTTTTAGTCCTTTAATTCCCGTTCGTTGACGTTCTTTTTGTTCTAGAGCTGCAATCCAATCTTTGCCGTTTTTCTTTGCATGGCGAAGCTCGTCCAATCGTTCATGAAAACCATCTCTTATAATATCTCCTTCTTTGACTGAAAGAGGAGGGTGATCGGCTATAGAATCTTTTAATAATGATAAAAGTTCCACACATTCATCTAACTGTTGGGCAGCTTTCCCCATCGCAGTTAAGTTACTCTCTACGAGGAGTTCTTTAATGATTGGGATTTGAATAAGTGATTGTCGTAACTGACTTAAATCCCGTCCACTTGCAGTTCCAAATGAAATACGACCGATTAATCGTTCTAAATCATATACTTCTTTTAAATTTTCTCGTAAATCTGCTCGTATAAAATACGCCTCTAACATTTCTGTCACAACTTCTAGGCGGTGTTCAATTTGAACACGATTCGCAAGTGGTTGATGTAACCATTGTTTCAATTTACGGCCACCCATAGCGGTTATGGTTTCATCTAATAACCAATATAACGAGCCTTTTTGATCTCCACCCCTAATGGACTGAACTAATTCTAAATTTCGTTTAGAATGAAAATCGATTGATAAATACTTCTCTCGCTCTTGGAATTGAAAAGGCTGAATATGATTTAATGTTCTTTTTTGTGTTCGTTGTAAGTATTGGAACAATCGATAACAGACTCGATGGACTTCTATAGGATTATTTTTAACATAGTCAGCAATGGCAGATTCATTAAACTCACTGTCTTCAATAGAAAGTAAAATAGATTGAGCCTCAGCTATGTCAGACAACGCAACATACAGTTGCTCAGGAACAACTAATTCTCGTATGGATAATGTTTGTAGTTCTTGAATCAAGTTCTTTTCAGAACCAAAAATGATAGCACTTGTCCCTTCACCTGTTGATAGGTCTAAAAAGGAAAAAGCATACTGGTTTTCTTCTATTTCTTCTGCAGCCGCAATGAAATGGTTTGTCTTTCCGTCCATGTTTTTCGCATCAATAATTGTACCAGGCGTGATTAAACGAACGACTTCCCTTTTCACAACACCTTTTGATAACTTGGGATCTTCAACTTGTTCACAAATAGCGACTTTATATCCTTTTTGGATAAGTGTTTCTATGTAATTTTGTGCCGCATGATGTGGGACTCCGCACATTGGGATTCGCTCTTTACTACCAGCATCTCGACTTGTTAATGTAATTTCAAGAATTTGTGATGCTTTTACTGCATCTTCAAAAAAGAGCTCATAAAAATCACCTAATCGGAAAAATAAAAATGCCTCTTTGTATTCTGATTTCACCTGTAAGTATTGTTGAATCATTGGCGTATGTGTTGTCATTCTCAAAACCTCTTTCAAGTTGAAACTATATTTTCATTATAACAAACCAAAAGAAAAAAAAGCCGGATAACTTTCCGGCTTAAGAAAATGATGATGATTCTCTTGATTCTTTAAATGATGATGTAGAAGAAGATGAAGAGGAAGAAGAACTTTCATCTTTATAAGCCCACTCTTCTTCAAAATCTTGAGGGTGTACAGCAATCACAACAGTTGTTTCTCCAACAACTTCTGCAAGTAACTCTCGTTCTACAGTCACCTTAAATTGTTCCCCATCTGGTGTTATAATGGCTTCTGTGCAATTGGGTTGTTGCAGGATTCGGACTTGAACGTCCTCAAAACCAAGTGATTCACTATCACGGTAGTGAAGCTTAATTCGTTCGCGATAAGGAACTGTCTCAGAGAATACAGACGTTTTGGAATGATCATGATGTGCATACCAGACGTTAATATCATATTTCCCTGTGACTTCAACAACTTTCCCATGCTTCTTCGCTTGGTGCGTATGATTAATGACCCAACACCCTAAAATGCTGGAAGGGTTGTTAGGTGGACGAAGCGATTCACATGCTTCTGCTCGTTTTTTCCCTTTGGCTACGACGGCTTTTGTCACAATTTGACGTAAATATTTCAAACCCATCCTCCTCCGTTCGATTCATTTCATAATATGCACGGATTGCCCATTAGGTGAAAAAAACGAAACACATTCCTTTTTTCTGAAACACTTATTATAGAAGCTTTAATAAATCGCCATACACCTTAAGCGGCTTAAGGACTTGGGTTTGAAGCCTAAACTCTAAAATGAAATAAGAAAAACTGTTTCCTCATAATCAGAGGAAACAGTTTTTTTAAGAGCAACTACCAGGCTTGCTATTTTTTACTAGTGATCCAGTTTCACCACGTAGGACATCGCCGTCTGTAGACTCAATAATTTGGTCTGTTACATTATTAGCGATTGTATTTGAAACTAATTGTAATAAGTCGTTGACATCTAATTGTGATTGTTTAAATTCCTGTACAATTGGAATCTCATCAATTTCTTCTTCAATTTTTTCTATTTTATCTTCAATCATTTTTAGCGCTTTTTCTTTTCCATAATGTTGAAAGTTAACCGCTTGTTTTTGTAAGCTTTTTAAGCTTGCAATTTTTTCACGAATTTTCTGGTTTTCATTAATCTGCGCTTCTGCTCGTTTGAAGAAGTCAACTTCTTCTGTATTGGCAATCATATCAGCTATTTCTTTTGCTTTTGCAATAATATCATCTTTTGTATATGCTGTTGTCATTTGGCACCCACTTCTTGGCCCAATAGGATTTCTACTAACTCCCCATTTAAAGACCATGTTTTAGTTTCCTTAATTTTCACCTGTACTAATTTACCAACGATGTCTTTAGGTCCAACAAAGTTTACAAGCTTACTTGTCCGTGTGTAACCTGCTAAGACATCAGGATTTTTCTTACTTTCACCTTCAACGAGCACTTCGACAATTTGTCCATCGTACTTTTGCATAGCTTGTAAAGAGAATTCATTAACAAGTGCGTTTAATCGTTGTAGACGTTCTTTCTTCACTTCCATCGGTACATTATCCTCCATTTTTGCTGCAGGTGTACCGTCTCGAGGTGAGTAAATATACGTATAGGCTAGCTCAAAACCTACTTCTTTATACAATGACATGGTTTCTTCAAATTGTTCTTCCGTTTCATTTGGAAAACCAACAATAATGTCAGTGGTCAATGAAACATCCGGCATAGCTACCCGAATTTTATGCACTAATTCGAGGTATTGTTCTCTTGTATATTTCCGTGCCATTAACTTTAACATACTTGAGGAACCTGATTGAACAGGTAAATGAATATGTTCTACTAAATTCCCACCTTTGGCTAATACATTGATTAAATGATCATCAAAATCACGCGGATGGCTAGTTGTAAAACGAACTCTTGCTATGTCAATTCGACGTAGGTCTTCCATTAAGTTTCCTAGTCGATATTCAATTCCATCCAAGTCTTTTCCATAGGCATTTACATTTTGACCTAGTAGTGTGACTTCTTTGTACCCTTGTGCAGCTAAATGTCTTACTTCTTGAATGATATCTTCTGGACGACGACTTCTTTCTTTACCACGTGTATACGGCACGATGCAGTACGTACAAAATTTATCGCACCCATACATGATATTAACCCACGCTTTAATCTCTCCACGTCGTACCTTCGGGAGATTCTCGATAACATCGCCTTCTTTTGACCATACTTCTATGACCATTTCTTTTGATAAATAGGCTTCGTGTAAGATGTTTGGCAATCTATGAATATTGTGAGTTCCAAAAATCATATCAACTTGATCATACGTCTTTAAGATTTTATTGACCACAGATTCTTCTTGTGACATACATCCACATACACCGATTAACACATCTGGGTTATTTCGCTTGAGAAGCTTCAAATGTCCGAGTTCACCGAATACTTTATTCTCTGCGTTCTCTCGAATCGCACATGTATTCAGAAGAACAACATTTGCTTCTTCAACTGTGTGAGTCGGTTCATAGCCAAGCCCTATAAATATCCCAGCGATCACTTCGGTATCGTGTTCGTTCATTTGACAACCGTATGTACGAATGTAAAACTTACGTCCATTCCCCATATTCTTAAACTGTGGTGAAATTCCGAAATCTTTATGATACGCAACTTCTTCTTTGCCGCGTTTTTTAGCATCTTTTAAAGAGGGTGGTGCATAAACTGATTGAAAGTATTGACTATAATCTTTTTTTTCTGAAGAATTATGCTCTTTCACTTGAGAGTTATTTAAACGTTGTTCTTCGTTCATGGAAACACTCCTTTTATGACCTTCTTATCAGATAAAAACTATATTTGTTTATTATACTGAAAAAAGTACCTACCCCACAAGGTGCTTGCTTGAATTGTCGTCTTTTCGACAAATAAAGACTGTCAAAGTTCTTAGTTCAATTCCATCTTGTGGGTAAAATCTAATTTATAAATCTAACAGGGCACCTCAATTGTCATAGGAAAGTTTTTGTGCGATAAAAAAAGCTTTATACCCATTGTGATGGGTATAAAGCTTCAGACTATAGACAAACCCAAAGAATTTCAAGTTTGTCTACCATTTTTTTATTTTGAATAATTGATAGAAAAAATTAATTGGTTAGATTTCTGCTGTGGATTGACGCTTTACTAGGGCGGGGCGGAGTCGCTTCCAACGCGGAGCACAGTCAAGGAAGTTCTCCTGCAATACATAAAAAATGACAAAAGGTATCGATAGAGCATGCTCTCTCGATACCTTTTGTAAAGCCTTACTGCTCGTGAGATCCAATGCATCTCTCACATTCATATAGGTATGATTCGTGTTGTTCTTCAATCTCACACCCACATTCACGGC
>JBFELW010000054.1:0-9050 GCA_041551995.1 Paenisporosarcina sp. | reverse complement strand
GCTTCTGTCGGAAAACAAGCACTTCAAGTATTAGTCATTGAAAAAGTACTGGCTGATGAATATGAAGTAACAGATAAAGAAGTGAATGCACAATTTGAAAAAGAGAAAGAAGAAATGGGCGAAGGTTTTGATCAATTCCTTTCTCAACAGGGTCAAACAGAAGAAAGTTATAAGAAATATATACGTTTGAATATATTACAAGAAAAAGCACTTACTGAAGGCGTTGAAGTCTCTGACGAAGAAGTGAAAGCTCAATACGAGAAGATGAAGATAGAATTGAATGCACGTCACGTATTAGTAGAGGATGAAGAAACAGCCAAAGAAGTGAAAGCAAAACTTGATAGTGGTGCTGATTTCGCTTCTGTTGCAAAAGAATATTCAACTGAACCAGCTGCACAAGAATCAGGCGGAGATCTAGGTTGGTTTACTGCGGACAAAATGGTTAAAGAATTTTCGGATGCAGCTTACACTTTAGAGAAGGACGAAATTAGTGAACCTGTGAAAACGCAATTTGGATTTCATATCATTCAGTTAGTAGATAAACGGGAAATTGAAATTGACGGCACTCTGGAAGATAAATCAGATGAAATCCGTAAGCAACTGGTTATGGCGAAAGCAGACCAAAGCACATTACTTCCGAAAGTTTCGAAGTTAATGAAGGATGCTGACATTAAGATTAAAGATGAAGATTTAAAAGATGCATTAGATCAAATATTGAATGCTGAACAAACTCCAGCAGAATAATAAGAAAAAGGCGCATCCTGTTAAGGAATGCGCCTTTTTTTATATTGCGAGCATAAAAGATTAGTTTACTCAAAGGTAGGCTTGTAGAATGAACGATTGTCTAATGGGAATAATCGCTCTGTAAACTCACCCGGGTTGGTTTTATTAAATGCACGTTTAAGCATGTTCATCTTCGAATCAATATTATCAATATAATGCAATATCTCGGCTTCTCGAAGCATTGGTTTCTTCGGGCTTCCCCACTCCTCTTTTCCATGATGAGAGAGTACCATATGTTGAAGAAGCATGACTTCTTCTCCTTCAATTTTAAGTTCTTCAGCTGCTTTAGCAATCTCGTTTACCATGATTGTTATATGTCCAAGAAGGTTTCCTTCAATTGTGTATGTTGTGGCAATTGGTCCAGAAAGCTCGGTTACTTTCCCTACATCATGTAATATAATACCCGCATATAATAAGTCTTTATTTAAAGAAGGGTACAAGTCACACAATGATTTCCCTAATTTCAACATGGATACAACGTGATCTATGAGTCCTGAAACGTAATCATGATGATTTTTAGTTGCAGCTGGATATGTCATGATTGCCTGTTGATGTTTTTTTAACAAATGACGTGTAATGCGTTGTATATCCGGATTTTTCATCTCAAAGAAAAACTGCATAAGTTCTTCTAATAGGACTTCTTTTGATTTTTCTGCTGATGGAACTAGGTCATTTATAGAAATTGTCTCATCCTCTTTAATTGGACGAATGCTTTTAATGCGCAATTGATTTTTCCCACGGTAATGTTGAATTTCTCCACCTACTCGTACAATCGCTTCTGAATAGTATAATGTTTCATGTTCTTCATTCGTATCCCAAAGTTTAGCTTCTATATCTCCACTCTTGTCTTGAAGAATGAGAGTCATAAAAGGGTTGCCCGTTGTAGTAAATGCCTTCGTTGATTGTTTAATTAATAAATAGTGGTCAACTGCTTCTCCCGCAGCTAAATGTGTAATACCTTTCATATCGATGACACACTCCTTTCCTTTTGCAAAGTTGCAACATCAATCACATTCGAATTCGGCCAAATCGTAGTCATCTCTTCATGGCATGTGAAGTACATAAATTGATGATTGTTTTTTAAATCCGTCATTAATTGTACCATTTGTTGCACTCTAAAACGATCGAAATGAACAAATGGATCATCCATTAATATAGGTAAAGGTACGGTTTCAATTAAGGATTCCGCCAATGCAAAACGCAATGAAATATACGCTTGCTCTTTAGTAGCTTGACTCAATTCAGAAATTCCAAATCGCATACCTGTAGGACTAACGACTTCAAATATTCCATTCTCATTCACTTCTAGGGAGTCATACCGTCCGTTTGTCAAATGAGTGAAAAATTGTTGAGCTTTTTCAAGAACAAATGGAAGGCGTTTCTCTTTTAAATTATGCATCGTTTGCCTGATTGCTTCAGTGACGGCTTTATTAACGGACCATTTGCGAGCTAGTTCAGCAAGCTCAGCTTTCTTTTGTTCGAATTGTTGAAGGGTTTCTCCATATTGTTCATCGTCTAATAATGAACTAATTTGCTGTTTTAGAACAGCTTTCTCTTCAAATAAATCATTGCGACTCTCCACAATAGTTTTTGATTGTGCATCAAGTTGTTCTAGCTGAAGTATTTGTTCATTTTCATCTTCCATTTGAAAAGAAATTTCTCCAATTGACTCTAGTTGTACCTGTATCGCTTTTAATTCTTGTAAAAGAGATTGTTTTAGACGGAATGCTTGATCAGCTTCATAGAAATCACCTTCAGTTTCTACCTTCGCCTCATTCCACAACATCCTTATATCATCTGAATGTACTGCATGTAATTGTTGCTTTTCATTCAACTGTAACTTCCAATCATTCATTTTCTCTGTTTGGCTCAATTGATTTTTTTGTTGATCTTTCATTGCGTTATAAACATCTCGCAATCGAACATAAGCTCGTTCTTCAGAAAGGGATTCACCAACCAATTCCTCCATCTTTGTAAGACGATTCCTTATTTGGTTTAAGACAGTTTGATGCTCAATCAATTTTCTTGAAAATAATTGATTCAACTCTTGTATTTGACGAATTCGTTTAAAAAGTTCTGGAAACAACTGCGGTTGTAATAATCCATCAAATCCATAAAATGCAAGAAATTCATTCAGCTTTTCGTTCGCTTCTTCACGTTTTCCTTTTGCCTCTAAAATGTGTTGATTCATTTTTGTTAGAACATATACTCGTTCTTCTCGATGTTCAGAGAGGTAAACCACCCTATCATTATACAACTTAACTTGTTTAGCAAGTTTCTCAGTCTCTGACACTTCTTTTTCAAGCGCTGAGATCTCCGCTGTATAATCCCTACTATTCGTTGCAGAGTCAGACTGATTCTGTTTTATTAATAAAACAAAGAGTAGAGCCGCTAAAATAATTCCACCAACTGCAACCCACCAATTTGATAGGAAGAATGCCCCTATAATTGAAGCAACAAGGACAATCCCACTTACGATTAAAGGTGTATTGGATTTCATAGGTATTGGCGTATTCACAAATTGTTGCTGCGCTTTTAGTTCGGCAAGCCTTCTGGTTTGTTGCTGAAGTTGCTCCGTTTGTTTCTGATCAGCTTCACTTGGAGCGGACTTGAGATGCTGTTCTAGTTTACGCTCAGCTTCTGCAATTTCTATGTTTGCACGTTCAAGACTTTGTTGTTCAAAACGGATTGTTTCATCTGCTTCTAGCAAACGCTGCATCACCTGTTGGAAGTGCTCCTCTTTTTGAAGCGAGACGTCCATCTTATTTATCTGTTCGAAATGAGCTTCGTCTTTAATACCAAGTAAACGAGACTGTTGCTCCATTTCACGCTTGGTTTGTTCAAGTTCATTTGTAAGTTGACGCTTGCTGAGCTGCCAATGGTGCCAATCTGACTCTTTGGATAGTAATTCTTCCATTTCTTTTATACGTCCAGGTGGAGAAAGTTCAATTAATTGCTTTTCAACTTGTGAAATACTTTGGTTTAACTGCTCCATTTGAATTTTCATTTCTTGTACGCGATCTTTTAGAGATTCATATCTTCTAATACCTTCCGTTGGAAATGAGTGTTGATTGTTTTCAGAAAGATTTTTCTCGATTTGAATTTGTTGTTCTAATAAGGGTTTCGCTTGACGGAATTTAGTATATTGTTCATTTAGTTGTTTTAAACTTTGTTCTTCATCTTTCAATGTTGCAAGCTGCTGATCAATGTTTGAAATACGTAGTATCGAAGGTTCATATTGATCGATTTTGGCTCTAGCTTCTTTTAATGTTTGTTCAAGCTCTCTAATTTCCTCTATTTTCACGTTCATTTCAGGATTCTTACCTGACTTTTTAAATAGGGCATTCATCTCTTTTGTTGCCCTCTGTTCAAGTTTAGAGATGGCATCTACACCAGTGGTTCCTGAAGCGAGAAGAGTTCGACTTAATTCCTCTTCCGTCATCTTGTCAAAGTTCTGTAATTGATGAATTGAAAACGAAAAAATTGACTCAAAGGAAGTGCGATCATAACGATAAAGCACTTTCTTTAAAGCCTCTTCTCCTCCTCTAGTTCCATCTTCAAAGAAAACAGTTACATCTCCAGCAGACTTTCCTTTAACACGTTCAACCACGACACTTCCAAACTCAGGGTGCTTAACATGAACTTGTCCACCATGCCGACCACCGCCTTTTGGTTCGTATCGGAGTATGCCTTGATTTCGAAGAGGAAATCCAAATAGTACCGACAACATAAATTGCTGAATTGTCGTTTTTCCCGCTTCATTCCAACCAAAAAATATATTAATCCCATCTTTAAGCTCAATCGTAAGATCTTCGTGCTGACCAAATCCATAAATGACGAGTTTTTCAATATACATGTCGTATCATCACTCCTTTACCAACAGTTCTTTTTGAATGAAGGATCGTGCTTCTTTTTCAATCGATTCATATTCTTCATCTGATAATTTTTCTATAAATCTACTAGAGCGTGAATGTTGATAAACATCACTGACAATTTCTTTCCATTCCTGGGTATCCCAATTACCCATCACTGAAATCACACTTTCCGTCAAACCACTTGATTCCATCTCTATCGTCTTGGAAGTTTCAATCGAAATGGTTTGTACCCAAATGGCTGGGCTTTTCATTTCTTGTGTTTCTCTAACCATTAAAAGCCATTCTTCCATTGAAGTTCCTTCAAGCATTGCAAAGGTATTCCCATCAACTTCAGTTAAATTAACCTCGATGACTCCAGCACCATGTTGGCTACGAAATTGATCAATCGCTTCTTCAATTGCTTCAAACCATTCGTTGGCATGTACAATGTCTTTGCATGAGCAATTAATTTGCTCGTAAGTAATAGACGACGTTGGGATAAAAGTTAGTTTTGCATCTCCCTTTTCTAATTCCACATCATAGAATCCTTTTGGTCCTCTTTCATTTCGATGACGACTTTGAATATTGCCTGGATAAACAATTGGTGGTTCTTCGTTCAATACCTGTCGTTTGTGAATATGACCTAGTGCCCAGTAATCATAATTTTTACTAATAAGTTCATTTTTAGTGAATGGCGCATATACATCGTGTGATATATCACCTGCTAAACTTCCATGTAACATCCCGATATGAAATGCATCTATAATTCCTGTTGCCTCTTCATACGAAGCAATCATCGATTCTTTCACATGTCTTTCTTTATAGCTAAAGCCACTTATGTACACATCATGTTGTCGTATGCGAATATAAGCCTTCTCTGTTTTCTTATCAAAAACATGAACATTCGTCGGTAATTGAAATCTAGTCCACTTCCCGCCTAAATGATCATGATTTCCATAACTAAGAAATACAGGTATATGGTGATTGTTTAGTACTTCCATTCCTTGCTGGAACTTGTGTTGTGCGCGAAGACTTCGATCTTCTCCATCGTAAATATCTCCAACAATTAGTACGAAATCCGGCTTTTCATCCACAGCAGTTTGAATTAACTTTTGAAATGCTTCGAACGTGCTAGCTCGTAGTGTTTTTAATTGATGATTTGGCATTGAAGTGACACCCTTAAATGGACTATCAAGATGCAAGTCAGCCACGTGAAAAAAACGAATAGAAGTCATGCAGATCCCTCTTTCAAAAATAGAATATTTGTTCTTATTTTATCATTTGAAATGGAAAATAGCTACCTTTGGAATGATATGGAAGTCGTATGTTTCTACTCGATTTTAAAATCAAAAAATACGATGCTAGAACAATCCATAGCATCGTATTATAAGAAACTTTATTTATTAAAAATTTGAGTTTTTACCCCATATGATTAATAAAATGAAAGGATTGTATCGACCTTTCTCTAATGATATGATGGTTTGCCTTGATACATCTAACTTTTCGGATAGATCATCCTGTGTCATATTGAATTCTGATCTTTTTTCTTTTACAAAATTCTTCATCCATCACCCTCCTTAGTAAAGGTAGCTTTACTCTAGCCTCGAATGTCAAGCTAACTTTACAACCTGTTATTTTGTGTTAAAAACTTGTATAATGAACCTATATTCATTTCAGAAAGGTTGGACGTTAATGAAACCTTATAAATTCACAGCATATGAACAAACTGGCAAATTAATCTTAGAAGAGACTTGGGAGTTTGCTTCTGATGATGAGGCTAAGAAAAAAGGTCAAGAAAAAATCGAAGAAAAAGAATTTGCAGGAACAACACATCGTCTTGTAAATACATCTGGTAAGCTTATTTTATTTCACGTCTAAAAAAAACAAACTACTGAAGCTAGATCAGCTTCAGTAGTTTGTTTTTTTATTCACCTATAAAACTTGGCTTTCTCTTTTCTACAAAGGCATTTATACCCTCTAAATGGTCCTTTGAACGGCGCATTGCCGATTGTGATGTACTTTCAAGTGCTAGTACACGTTCCAACTCATGAACATGCTGTGTATGTAAAATATGCTTAGATGCAATCATGGCCTTCACCGGAGATGACAAGAACTTCGCTGCAGTAACTTCTGCACGTTCATAAGCTTTACCTTCAGCAGTTACTTCATCAATCAATCCTAACGCTAGTGCCTCTTGACCGTTCAATACTTTTCCTGACCAGATTAATTTCTTCGCTTTTGGTATACCAACACGTTCTTTTAAGAAGAAATGCCCAGCACCATCGGGAACCAAACCAATGCCAATAAAATTCATAGCGAGTTTACTGTTTTCTTCCGCAATAACAACGTCACAACCAAGAACTAAACTCAACCCAAGGCCAGCTGCTGCACCATGAACACTGGCAATGGTTATCATGGGTAGTGTGTAAAGTGCCTTCGCTAATCGAGAGACATCAACCATTACTGTATCAATATCCAATGGACTGTTTGGATCTAACATTGCTTTAATGTCACCACCCGCTGAAAAAGCACGACCTTCTCCTTTGATGAGCAACACTTGAATATTCTTTTCGTTATGTAAACTTTCTAATGCATCAGCAATTTCTTTCATCATAGTTCCATTCATCGCATTCATACTTTGTGGTCGATTTAGCGTCAATGTAGCCATTCTTCCGTTTGTCTCTATTAAAAGCGTTTCATATGTCAAAATAGACACCTCTTCCTGAGTGAATAGTCATTCATAATTATAGTATTCGTGATTGATAAAAAAAACCCTTTAATTTAAGTAGGAGATACAATAATAAAATCTCCTTGTTATATTTAATGGTAATATGTCCGAAACTAGAACTCAATGAAACAAGTCATACACCGAGGAGTTAATTAGCCATGAAAACCATTATTTATCTATTAGGTCCTACCTTAATGATTTTTATTGGATTAGTTCTTCTTGAATCAGTACCGTATACGTTTTTTTTATTTTATTGTTGGTTATTTTTTATTCCATTTGTAACGTATTGGAAAAACAATAAAGTGAAGACGATTATACAAAGCTTATTGAATGGTTTCACATTGAAATCCTTCTATATAGGTGCTGCCAGTGGTGTTCTTTCTTTAATTACTATTTTCATTTCAATCTCTTTAGCTCAAAATCGCTTATTTGAAGTAACTGAGCTTAAGGAATTGCTTATTAAGTGGCAATTTAGTGGTTCGAGTGGATGGATATGGGGGTTAATCTTAGTTTTACTTTTCATCAATCCATTTTTAGAGGAATTGTACTGGCGAGAATTTATGCACATGCGTTTGCAAGCACTGTACAGTGGAACAAAGACGATTTTTATTACATCCCTTTTTTATTCTCTATATCATTTGATTCCTTTAATTTATATGTTTGAAATACTCTATAGCGTAATTGGTACTCTTTCTGTTTTTATTGCCGGATTATTGTGGGGATATTTTAGACTAAATTTCAAGTCAATCATTGCGCCTGTAATTAGCCATGCATTGTCCGATTTGGGAATCGTACTTATTTATTTGTATTACTTTATGTAATCAACGTTCTATTTGTTAGAAGCTTTCTTTATTGTTAAACACAAAGTATAATCACTTGAAACATTTAAAGAATATGTAGATTTAGCGATCCTTGCCTCCTTCGCCATGAGCTTCCATCGTTAAATTTAATTCTAGCCTACATCTTATTAAATAAGATGAATAGCTTAGTTCCCTCTTATTAAACAGGGCATGTATAAAAAGGAGGTAATATCCATAATTAAAAAACTAATTCCAATTTTCTTCTCTAGTTTTTCAATCTTCTAATTGAATAACCGTTTTTCCTTCTTCCTCTTTAATATTTCCAACCACATCCAGTAACAATTTTTTTTTAGGAAAGAATCGCAATCTCCACTTAACTTCTATTTTGTCTTCAATGTAATTTTTAACTTCTTTTGAGTTACCATAAACACATTTATCTGCTGAATATGCTATACAATACACATCGTATCCACCTTTATTCGTACTCAGTTCTTATAATGAGAATCCATATTATACTATATCACCAAATTATATTTAGTAAACCAAAACTTTCTGTTTTTTTAAATTTTTCTTAATTTACAAATTATCAAGAAATTAATAATTGTTTTATTCTCTTTTTGTTCCCATTATTTAAGTTCTAGAATCTTTACGATGAAGTATCTAAAGAGAATATTTTTTAATTTAAACTTTTCGTTTGCTTATTGGTTATGTTAGTGATATGATAAAGAAGAATTATTTTTGTCAGTGTAAAAGATTTGTATACGTTTCAAACTTATCGTCTTAATGATCACTTTGGGCAGGGATAGTATTACATTGTGTGAATTTCACACTAGGAGGCAACAAAAATGGAACAAGGTACAGTAAAATGGTTTAATGCAGAAAAAG
>JBFELW010000053.1:0-9064 GCA_041551995.1 Paenisporosarcina sp. | reverse complement strand
AGGTACGGTTGCCCAAGTTGAAGAAAAGGCAGTAACGGTAACGATTGAAGGTGCACCATTTGATGGTGTTATTCCGATAAGTGAACTGTCCAGCTTGCACATTGAAAAAGCTTCCGACGCCGTTTCAATCGGTGACGAGTTAAATTTAATCATTACAAAAGTTGAAGATGAAAATTTCGTTTTATCCAAGCGTAAAGTAGATGCTTCTGAAGCTTGGGACACCTTGGAGCAGAAGTTTAACAACGGTACGATAATTGAGGCCGAAGTTAAAGACGTAGTAAAAGGTGGATTAGTTATAGATTTAGGGGTTAGAGGTTTTGTTCCTGCATCTTTAGTCGAAGATCATTTTGTCGAATCATTTGAGGATTATAAAGTGAAAATACTCACCTTTAAAATTGTTGAAATGGAAAAAGAGAAAAACCGATTAATTCTTTCTCATCGAGCGGTTGTTGAAGAGCAAAAAGAATCGAATAAAAAAGATGTACTAGATCAGATTCATCCAGGTGATGAGTTAACTGGGGTTGTTCAACGAATTGCAGCCTTTGGAGCGTTTGTTGACTTAGGTGGAGTAGATGGTCTCGTTCATATCTCTCAACTATCACATGAACATGTTGACCAAGTGTCAGACGTGGTAAAAGAAGGTCAAGAAGTCACAGTTAAAGTATTATCAGTAGATCGTGATAGTGAACGAATTTCTTTATCGATTAAAGATACACTCCCTGGACCGTGGGAAGGTATCGAGGAAAAAGCGCCACGTGGCACAATTTTGACAGGTAATGTCAAGCGTCTAGTAACTTACGGTGCTTTTGTTGAGGTGTTCCCTGGAATTGAGGGACTAGTTCACATATCACAGATTTCACATTCACATATCGGAACACCACATGAATTATTAACAGAAGGCCAAGAAGTTCAAGTAAAAGTGTTAGATGTAAATAAACAAGATAAACGATTATCTTTAAGCATTAAAGATATGCTAGAAAAAGAAGATGATTACACGAACAGCGAGTATGTCATGCAGGATGAAACGAAAGGCTTTTCAATAAGTGACGTGATTGGCGATAAACTAAAAGGCTTTAAATGATGGAGTAATATGATGACAAGAGCAGAACGCAAATTAGATCATATTCGACATGCTCTCTCTACCGGACAATCCAGAAAAACATGGCTAGACGACATAAAGTTTGTTCATCAAGCAATTCCGGATGGTAGTTGGGATGCAGTATCACTAAAAACCAGATTGGGCGAGCTAATCTTTAGTTCGCCTTTTTTCATTAACGCTATGACTGGTGGTGGCGGTGATCGCACCATATCTTTAAATGCCCAATTAGCTCGAATAGCAAAGGAATTGGATATACCGATGGCAGTAGGTTCTCAAATGGCTGCTATCAAAAATCCAATTGAAATGAGTTCATATTCGATCGTTAGAAAAGAGAATCCAAAGGGCATTATTTTTGCGAATTTAGGTAGTGAAGCTACGGTTGAACAAGCGACCAGAGCAGTGGACATGCTAGAAGCAGATGCCATACAAATACATTTAAATGTCATTCAAGAATTGACAATGCCTGAAGGAGATCGGGATTTCTCAGGTGCTTTACAACGTATCGAAGATATTGTTTCAAAAATAGAGGTCCCAGTCATCGTTAAAGAGACAGGTTTTGGTCTATCAAGGGAAGCTATACATAAGCTTAAAGGACTTCAATTAGGAGCTATTGATGTTGGAGGGTTTGGTGGAACAAATTTTGCTGCAATTGAAAATGAGCGGCGGCAGCGACAGTTACAGTATTTTAATAATTGGGGTATCCCGACCGCAGCATCTCTTATCGAAGCTAAAATAGAAGCACCAAATACTGCTATCCTCGCTTCTGGAGGGATTCAAGATGCTCTTGATATAGTGAAGTGTTTAGCATTAGGTGCTTCAGCAGTGGGCTTGGCAGGTATAGTATTGAAAACATTAGTCGAAGATGGAGAAGAAGCGACGGTTTCATTTCTTCAGGAAATCACTGAAGACATGACCATGTTAATGGTGGCTTTAGGTGCTAGCTCTGTTGAAGAACTCCAAGATGTACCAATGATACTTTCTGGCGACTTATTTCACCACCTCATTCAACGAGGTTATGAACCGAATATGTACGCAAATAGGCAAAAAATGAAGAGATGATGGACAATCACTAACGTCCATATCTCTTTTGTTGTATAATACGATAGAGAAGAAGTCGGAAGGATGAATTAAATATGGCAAAACCAGTAGTAGCAATTGTCGGTCGACCGAATGTCGGGAAGTCAACAATTTTTAATAGGATTGTTGGTGAACGTGTATCAATCGTTGAGGATATTCCTGGCGTAACACGTGACCGTCTTTATAGTGCGGCAGATTGGCTAACACATGAATTTAATATTATTGATACAGGTGGAATTGAAATTGGTGATGAACCTTTTTTAGAACAAATTCGTCAACAAGCAGAAATAGCGATTCAAGAATCAGACGTTATAATTTTCCTAACGAATGGTCGTGAAGGTGTAACTTCAGCAGACGAACAGGTAGCTAAGATTTTGTATAAAACAAAAAAACCTGTTGTTTTAGCAATAAACAAAATTGATAATCCAGATATGCGTGGAATGATTTATGATTTCTACTCTTTAGGGTTTGGGGACCCATTCCCAATCTCTGGTTCTCATGGATTAGGACTTGGGGATTTATTGGATGAAGTAGCCAAAAACTTCCCTGAAGAAGAAGAAGAGGAGTATCCGGAAAATATAATTAAGTTTTCACTAATCGGACGCCCAAATGTAGGGAAGTCATCCTTAGTGAATAGTTTTCTAGGAGATGATCGTGTAATTGTTAGTGAAATTGCTGGGACAACTCGTGATGCAATCGATTCAGTTTATGAGTACGAGGAACAGCCTTATGTAATTATTGATACTGCTGGTATGCGTAAAAAAGGAAAAGTCTACGAAACAACAGAAAAATACAGTGTTCTACGTGCTTTGCGTGCTATTGAACGTTCTGACGTTGTTTTAGTAATTCTGAATGCTGAAGAAGGTATTCAAGAACAAGATAAAAAAATTGCTGGTTATGCGCATGAAGCGGGTAAAGCAATTATAATTGTGGTTAACAAATGGGATGCAATTGAAAAAGATGAGAAAACGATGAATAAGATGACGAAGACGATTCGTGAACACTTCTTATTCCTCGATTATGCACCTATTATTTTCGTGTCAGCTGTTACAAACCAACGTGTACATTCTATACTACCGGTTATTAATAGGGTGAGTGAGAATCATGCAATGCGTGTCACTTCTAGCGTACTTAACGAAGTGATTGAAGATGCAGTAGCTCGTAATCCTGCACCTACAGATAAAGGACGACGATTACGTATATACTATGTAACCCAAGTGGCCATTAAGCCACCTACTTTTGTTGTGTTCGTTAATGAACCTGACATCATGCACTTCTCATATGAACGTTTCTTAGAGAATCGTATTCGTGAATCCTTTGACTTTGAAGGAACACCGATTCGTTTAATCACACGTGCTCGCACGTAAGTTTTATGTTGAGGGGTGAGGAAAATAGACAAGGTAGTTGTGTTAGGAGCCGGTAGTTGGGGAAGTGCTTTAAGTATTGTTTTAGCTGAAAAGGGACATGACTGTCTACTATGGTCACATAGAGAAGACCAAGCTCAGGAAATTGACCAGGAACATACGAATCAAAAATATCTTCCTGGAACAATTTTTCCAGACAAGCTAAAAGCAACTTCGTCTTTAATAGAAGCAGTAAACCATGCAAAAATAGTAGTCATTGCAATACCAACAAAGGGAATTCGAGAAGTTTGTCAAAATATGAAAGAATTAATTAGCGAACCTATACTTTTTGTTCATGTCTCTAAAGGAATTGAACCTGATTCGTTAAAACGAATTTCAGAAATGATAAGAGAAGAAATTCCTTCCAATATGATAAAAGATATAGTCGTTCTATCAGGCCCAAGTCACGCTGAAGAAGTTATTCTTAAACATCCAACAACTGTAACTGCCGCTTGTGAGAATATTGAATCTGCAAAGAAAATCCAAGACTTATTTATGCATCGATATTTTCGTGTGTATACCAACACAGATGTTATAGGTGTAGAAATGGGCGGTGCACTTAAAAATATAATTGCACTTGCTGCAGGAATTACAGATGGCTTAGGTTATGGGGACAATGCCAAGGCTGCCTTAATCACGCGAGGCCTTGCAGAAATAGCTCGTTTAGGAACTAAGATGGGAGCTAAACCGTTAACTTTTTCGGGTCTTACTGGAGTTGGGGATCTCATTGTAACATGTACAAGCGTTCATTCTCGGAACTGGCGTGCAGGAAATCTCCTAGGAAAAGGCATGAAGCTAGACGAGGTTTTAGAACAAATGGGTATGGTTGTAGAAGGCGTAAGAACGACGAAAGCAGCATACCAATTATCAAAACTACATGATGTGCCAATGCCAATTACTAATGCTTTATATAAGGTGTTATTTGAAGAAATAGATCCTAAAATAGCAGTTGACGAATTAATGGATCGAGTTAAAAAGCATGAAATAGAAGATTTGTACGAATTCTAATAATTTGTCACATTACAAGAGGATGCTTATACGCACCTCTTGTTTTTTCGTGCTATACTTACTTGTTGAAAGAGATAGAAAGGTGGTCATCTACATGTCTTCTTTAGGTAAAATGTGGGTTTCTTTTGCATCCATGGGATTTATGATGATATCTATGGGGCTAATTTATTTTAGTAGGTATAAGTTGAACAATAAACTCGTAAAGTTTATATTTGCGTTGGTAGCATATGTATTATTAATCATTGGATTTATTACTATGATATTTATCGTATTAAGTGGTCCAACAGGACGAGCGTGAGGTGATAAAATGAAAAGAAAATCTTTATTTAGTCTATTTATTGGTAGCGTGCTTTTATTGACGGGGTGTATGTATCCTGATTCTTCTCGAACAGAAAATCAGCTTCCCTATGAAGACCAACTTAACTCCGTTCAGCAAGCGGTTGAGAAGTATCAAGAGGCATCTGGTGGTCTATTGCCAATTAAAACGAGAGACCAAGATGTAGATCAGTATATAAAATATCCTATTGAATTCGAAAAAATTGTTCCTGCGTATCTGGGTAAAACCCCTCCTAATGCTTATGAAAGTGGAGGTGTTTTTCAATATGTTATTATGGACGTTGAAGAAAATCCCACTGTGAAATTAGTGGATTTAAGAATTGCAGATAAAATACGTGAATTAAGAACAAAGATTGGTATTAACGGATATGGACCAATTGACGTGAAAGTCGCTGAAAATGTGTATACGTTAGATTATAAAATTATGGGATACAAGGAAGAACAAACTGTTCCGAGCCCTTATTCTGATGTCAACTTACCTTTAGTGGCAGCTGGAGATGGTAATGTATATATTGACTACTCCATTGACTTAAATCGTATATTGAGAGAAGAAAAGCCAAATGTAAAACCTGGAGACGATATCCGCTATCTATTAGTTGATAAATATCCTATTTTACCAGCTTATTCTTTACCGTACACAGTTAACGAAGACAATGAACCGGTATTTATGGCAAAATAAATTCTATAATATATGACCTCTGAAATAGTGTGTGATTAAACGATGTTAATATTGGTTTAAAATAAAGCTCTTTTTTAGTTTATGTATTGCTAGGCTAGCTTTGTTGTAAAAGCAGTATACTAATTTTCTGCAATAGAACAGGTGAAGAAAAAGAGTCGTTTTTTTTCACCTGTTCTATTTTTTATCTCGAAAGTAAAACTATAATGTATTACTATTGATTTCGATCAATTAAAAGATTGTAATGAATAGCGGTGAAGACCTGTTTCTCTTTCTATATCGCTTCACTAGCTTTGAAACATGAAAGTGCGTTGCATCGCTAACTTAGCCTCATCGTAAAGACTAGGTTTAGTTTTCATGGGTCTTAGTCTTTCCAACAGCATAAGCGTGGCAAGCGCCTCTGAGGCTCACGTACAGCCCGCGGAAAGCTTGCGCTGATAAAGGGTAGCCAAGAGCCCCTTTTCAGCGGGATAATGGGCTTGAAAGCCTCTACATAGAGGTACAAGAGATAAAGCTTAGAAGTTCGTTCGGAAATGAGAGTAAATATCCTCACTTTTTATATAGAAATCAACATTAAAAACGTACAGAACCAAAATAAAAAAACCTAATATATACAGACAAATACTCAAAAACGTTTCTTGCCTATGCATGAAACGTTTTTTTTGTGCATACGATAAAGTGCGAACGAAAGGGGGCACGGAAATGGCTGAACAGCTTTATCAACAAATTGCAGAACGAACAAATGGAGATGTATATCTTGGTGTAGTTGGACCTGTACGTGTTGGGAAATCGACTTTTGTCAAACGTGTGATGGAGTGTATTGTCATTCCAAATATGACGGATGATATTGAACGATTACGAGCTCAAGATGAGTTACCTCAAAGCTCACCCGGCGCCGTTATTATGACAGCGGAACCAAAATTTGTTCCCGCACACGGAACGAGTATCCAGGTCGGAGACGATGCATTTCGATTTCACATTCGCCTGGCGGATTGTGTTGGCTACATAATCGAGGGCGCGAAAGGTCATGAAGATGAAAATGGACCAAAATTTGTTCATACACCTTGGCATCACGAACCTATTCCTTTCCAAGAAGCCGCGCGTATAGGAACAGATAAAGTCATTCGTGACCACTCAACCATCGGAATTGTTATGACAACAGATGGTTCAGTGAATGATATTGAACGAAAAGCGGTAGAGCAAGTAGAAGAAGATATTATTAATCAGTTAAAAGAAATTGGTAAGCCATTCGTGGTTATACTGAATAGCCGTATGCCAGGTCATGATTCAACCTTGCAGTTGCGTCAAGAACTTGCTGCTAAATACGGAGTTCCAGTTATTGCAACGGCAGTGGATAAAATGACGGTTCAAGAAATTCATTTTATTTTAAAAGAAGCCTTGTACGAATTTCCAGTTGAGACCTTTGAGTTACAAAAACCAGATTGGATGGATGTATTAGATAACGATCATCCTTTACAACAAGCTCTTCATAATTCTTTAGCTGATTGGTCAAGTCAAGTAGCTAAAATTCGAGATGTAAAAGATTTAGCTGATTATTTGTCTCAAGAAGATTTTGTAGAACATGCGGAGGTCATTGAAGTTGATGCTGGCCAAGGGAAAGCCTGTATACAAATTGACATGAAAGATGAAGTGTTTCAATCTGTATGTCAAGACTGGCTAGATGAACCAATCATTACAAAAAAAGACTGGCTTTTATATGTGAAAGAGTCTGCTCATGCTAAAAAATCGTATATGCGTTTCCACGATGCAATTGAAAACGCAAAAGAAGATGGTTATGGAGTTGCATTACCAATCATGCAAGAATTCACTCCATCTGCACCAGAACAAATTAATGAAAATAAATTTTTCGGTGTAAGAATGAAGGCAAAAGCACCATCTTATCATATTATTCGTGTAGACATGGATGCTGAATTCTCACCATTAATTGGTTCGGAATTTCATAGTCAACAGCTTCTGAAAGAATTAAAAGAAGCCTATTATCATGATCGTGAAGCATTGTGGCAAACTTCTCTGTTTGGTACCCCTCTTCATGAAATGTTAAAAGAAAGTATGCGATTTAAAACAGAGGCAGTACCATCACATGCTAAGAAACGAATGAGAGAAACAATCGAAAGAATGGTTAATGAAGGTGACCGAGGTATGGTTACTTTTATATTATAATCACTATTTCAGCTGAGATTTAAAAAAATTCCAAAAAAGTATTGACAAAGAACAGGACAACGCAAATTCCATGCGAAAAGTCCTGTTCTTTTTGTATTTTTAAAAATTTTTTGCATGAAGTTGGAAAAAGTGGTCGAAATATTGTTGCGTAGCCTTTTTGGTTATGATACTCTTTTTACATGATTGATTGTCCATCCCCTTTGAGAGGAGGTGAATGGTGTGAATAAAACAGAATTAGTAAACTCAGTAGCTGAAGCTACAGAACCTTCTAAAAAAGATGCTGCTAAAGCAGTTGATGCTGTATTTGAAACAATTCAAAATGCTATTGCTAAGGGTGATAAAATTCAGCTAATTGGTTTTGGTAACTTTGAAGTTCGTGAACGTGCTGCTCGTAAGGGTCGTAACCCACAAACAGGTAAAGAAATCGAAATTGCTGCAAGCAAAGTACCTGCTTTTAAACCAGGTAAAGCTCTTAAAGACGCAGTTAAGTAATTCGCGTCTGAACGTACATAGAACGGCTTTTGTGAGAATTTTCACAAGAGTCGTTCTTTTCTGTCTTAATATTGGGAAAATAAAGAAGAATAATAGTGTTTTACGTAACAATGTTGATATGCTACGATTCACATAGATTAAAGCACTGTAGGAGGCGTCACCCATGACAACTGTTAATTTAAAGAAAATAGAACAAGCGGTTACGATGATTTTAGAAGCTGTAGGTGAAGATGCATCAAGAGAAGGTCTGCTTGAAACACCAAAGCGAGTGGCGAAAATGTATGCTGAGATGTTTTCAGGATTAAATGAGGATCCAAAAGAATATTTTAAAACAGTATTTCATGAAGATCATGAGGAACTAGTCTTAGTGAAAGATATTCCATTTCATTCTATGTGCGAACATCACCTAGTTCCTTTCTTCGGAAAAGCGCATATTGCCTATATCCCTAGAGATGGGGTTGTAACGGGATTGAGCAAATTAGCTCGTGCCGTTGAAAGTACTGCTAGACGTCCGCAATTGCAAGAGCGTATAACATCAACGATTGCAGATTCTATCATGGATATGCTCAATCCACATGGTGTATACGTAGTAATAGAGGCTGAGCATATGTGCATGACCATGAGAGGTATTAAAAAACCAGGTGCTAAAACGATAACTGCGGTTGCCAAGGGAGTTTATGAAACAGATGAGGTTAAACGATCAGAGATATTATCTTTTATCCAAATGAAGTAGAGGATAATAAACTGGTCTATATGCTAAGATAGTCTTAGATAATGTATAACAGAGGAGTT
>JBFELW010000052.1:0-9091 GCA_041551995.1 Paenisporosarcina sp. | reverse complement strand
TTGTTCAGCTGGGAATTCTCCTGATTTCACATCGGCTACATATTGACTAAGACCAGTGGATATTTCTTTACCTGCTTGTGAGAATGCCTTGACGAACTTCGGTATATGATGACTCCCGTATGTGACGGTGTCATGGAATACCAGAACTTGGCCATCTGCTTCTGCACCCGCTCCTATTCCAATAACCGGAATGGATACAGCTTCTGTAATCGCTTTTGCCAATTGGTATGGAATGCATTCTACTACTAGCATTGTGGCACCAGCGCGTTCACACTCTATTGCATCATCGATTAATTTTTGAGCAGCATCTGCTGTTTTACCTTGCACTTTATATCCACCAAGAACACTTGCAGATTGCGGCAACAGCCCTAGATGTGCCACGACAGGAATGCCTGTTTTTGTTAGTAAACGTATAACGTCTACTATTTCATCTGCGCCTTCTACTTTTAAAGCTTGAGCATTTGTTTCTTGGAATAATCGAATAGCGTTAGCTAACGTTCGATCTGCAGATCCATGATACGTTCCAAATGGCATGTCAACCACTAAGAAAGTATCCATTGCACCTCTTCTTGTTGCTTTTCCGTGGTGAAGCATATCTTCCATGGTGACAGGTATCGTTGAATCATAACCAAGTACAACCATCCCTAAGGAATCACCTACTAGTAAAATGTCAACTCCAGCTTCAGCTGCAAGCTTTGCGGTTGGGTAATCGTAAGCTGTTAACATCACAATTTTCTCTTTTTGTTTCTTCATGTCTAAAAAATTTGCTGTCGTTTTCATTCTCAAGCTCCTCTCTTGTGGAGAGAAAACCAAATAAAAACCCTTCCATCCAATAAATGGACAGAAGGGTGGTGTGTGATAAAAATTGGTTTCCTCCGTCCCTGTCGTTTCAGATCAAGGCAGACATATTAAATTTCATAAGTTAAATAGGTAAATCCGGTGCAGTTCTTATAGGATACCGCCCTTTGCTACCACTATAGCAGAAATTGTTTAGGAGTTCCATCTTGTTTGTTTATTCATTTTTGTATTTCAATATCCGCTGAATAAATCCCATGAATCGTACCATCATCCGTCTGTACTTGAAGAACGCCGTCATTTGTTATGCCTAAAGCGATTCCTTCTATTTGCTGGTGTATCATAACCGCTTTTATTCGACGGCCAAGTGTACCTGAGTAACTTTCCCAAAGAAGTTTGAGTGGTTCGAACCCATGCTCCACATACATATCCGTATACATTTCTAGATAATGAAGGATGCGTGCTACTAGATGCGCTCGATCTATATGTACACCTGCCACCATTTTAATGGACGTAGCAATTTGTTGAATCTCTTCCGGGAAATCCTCAGGGACTTGATTGACGTTCACACCGATACCCAAAATGATGGCTTGAACACGATCAACGTCTGCTTGTAATTCTGTTAAGATGCCTGTACATTTTTTACCATTGATCAATAAATCATTTGGCCATTTTATTTCAGCACGTACATTTGTGATATCTTCAATGGCTCTGGTTACTGCTACAGCAGCAATTAACGTGAATTGAGGTGCTTTTATAGGGGGGATTTCGGGTCTTATGATGACACTCATCCAGATTCCTTTCCCTCGAGAGGATGTCCATGGACGCGCCATCCTTCCTTTCCCTGCTGTCTGCTCTTCAGTCAGGATAACTGTTCCGTCTAATGCATTCTCCTGCGCTAATTGATGAGCAATTGGTTGAGTTGACAGACATTGTTCAACATAATGAATCTGACGTCCAAACCGTTTCGTTGTGAGGTGTTGCTCCACTTTTACAGCTTGGATTGAGTCCGGTGAAGATGTTAACACATACCCCTTTTTCTTGATGGTTTCAATGATAAAACCATCGGACTCTAATTCTTTTATATGTTTCCAAATTGCCGTTCGGGATAATCCAAACTCATCTGCCAATTGTTGTCCAGATAGCGGATTTCCTTTTGCAGAAAGCAACCTCTTTGTAATTTCTAGTTTTATTGCTGGGTTCATTTCATGATCCATTCCTTTATTCGTTCTGGATGATTTTGTACTTCGTTATTTAGTACTGCTTTTATCAAGTCGTTTAGCATGTGCTGAAGCCAAGGTCCTCCAGGCTTTTGAATCCATTCGATTAAATCATTCCCTGAAATTGCTAATTCCCTTGAAGACTGAATGGGAAGCGATTGCTTCATTTCTTTAATTCTTTGATAAGGCATAGGTTCCACTGCTGGGTGTAGAATACGTGTAAACTCCTCAGCAATCAATAATACTTTTTCATCAAAATTAAATATATGTTCAATGGTATACGGACCATTGAACCGAGCTTCTACTGCTTTCATAATTTGTTTACTAGCTAGTTTTTGTTCGTTGGATAGTTTAAATAGAGTTGGGATTGAAACTCCTTCTGTTTGCTCTTGGAGTAGAGAGAGAAATGCCCATCCATTTGCCGTAGTGTTGTGAGAGAAAAAAAGTTTCCACTTTTCAGGCTTCCATTGCAGGTTACCAGGTAGGCTTGCTGAAAGCTTAGTGTCGACAAGTTGTTGAACACCCAAATATGGATTGTTACTGATCCATATTTTTTCGAGTTCCTTTGTAATTCTTTCAACAGAAATATGTGTAAGGTCTGACGCCTGGTTTGAGATTGCCTCTGACGTCTCTTTTTCAAGATGGAAATCAAGCTGAGCCGAAAAACGAACGGCTCGTAACATGCGTAGTGCATCCTCAGAAAATCGCTGATTCGCATTCCCAACCGTTCGAATCACTCGGTTCTCTATATCTGCTTTTCCGCCGAATAAATCAATGATTTCTTCTTCATCTGTCATCGCCATAGCATTCATTGTAAAATCACGTCTTTTTAAATCTTCTTCTAACGAACGGACGAATATAACCTCTGTTGGTCTTCTATGGTCGTTATACTCTCCATCTGTGCGAAACGTGGTCACTTCCATTGCTATATTTTGATGCAAGACGACTAATGTTCCGTGGGCAATACCTACATCTATCGTTTTTGGAAAGACTTTTTTCACTTCTTCAGGTAAAGCATTAGTTGCAATATCAATATCAGATGCTTCTTTTCCTAACACGATATCTCTCACAGCTCCACCAACGATATACGCTTCAAAGCCAGCTTGATGTAACTCATGTAAGATGCCTTTACCAGCTTCCCAAATCTTACGATTGGACATGTTGATTCGCCACTTTCATATACAAATTTTCATATTGTTCTACAATCATGGATGAATGGAATTTGGTTTTGACTGTCATTATCGCATTTTGCCTGAATTCATTCAGTAATTCTTCATTTTTTAATAATTTCAATGCGTAGCACGCAACATGCTCAATATCATGAAGCGGAACGATAAAGCCATTTTTGTTATGTTCAATCACTTCTGGTATGCCTCCGATGTCAGTACCAATACAAGGGACACCACAAGCCATCGCCTCAATAAGTACTAGACCAAATGATTCTTTTTCAGATAATAATAGTTTTAAATCACAAATGGCATATAGTTCAGATAGATTGTCTTGCTTACCTAAAAATAAAACATCTTTTTCTAGACCCAGCTGTTTAACTAACTGAATAACTGTGTTCATTTCCGGACCATCGCCAACTAATAGTAATTTTGCTGGCATTTCTTTACGTATGTAAGCAAAGCTTTTTACCACGTCAGGTACATGTTTTACATTACGGAAGTTAGAAACATGAATCAGTACTTTTTCATCAGGATGAATTTTATAATAATCTTTTAATTCCGTAGAGTCATTGGGTACATATACTCTTTCATCGACAAAATTATAAATGGTCTCTATAACTTGGTCAGGTTCTATCACTTCCATCGTTTGCTGCTTTAATGACTCTGAAACAGCAGTCACGACATCGGACTTCTCAATTCCATACTTAATTGCACCTTTTAAAGAAGAGTCATAGCCTAATACACTAATATCCGTTCCATGAAGGGTTGTAACAATACCCACGCGTTCGTTAGCCATATCACGAGCTAAAACAGCGCATACAGCATGTGGGATTGCATAATGCACATGTAAAATATCTAGTTTTTCTTTATTAATCACTTCCGCCATTTTACTAGCTAAGGCAATATCATACGGTGCATATTGGAAAACAGAATAACTGTTCACTTCTACTTGATGAAAATAGATATTCGGAACCATGCGATTTAACCGAAAAGGCATACTTGACGTGATGAAATGTATTTCATGCCCACGTTCAGCTAATAGCTTGCCTAGTTCTGTTGCGATAACACCTGAACCTCCTACCGTTGGATAGCAGGTGATTCCTATTTTTAACTTTTTCATAAAAGCCTCCGCCTTTCTTTATGAACGTCTTTCTTGCAACAAGCGCCAGTCAACAAATCCCTCTTGTAATCCCTTTAATAGAACTTCGGCAGTTCCCATATTGGTTGCAAGTGGAATTTGGTACACATCACATAATCGAATTAGGGCTGTTACATCGGGTTCATGTGGCTGGGCAGTTAAAGGGTCTCTGAAAAAGATAATCATATCCATTTCATTATTTGCTATTTTCGCACCAATTTGTTGATCTCCGCCTAGAGGACCTGATTGAAAACGAAAGACGGATAAACCAGTTTCATCAATTATTCGTTGACCGGTTGTTCCTGTAGCACACAACTCATGATCTTTTAAAATATCCTTGTATGCTATAACAAATTGAATTAAATCGTCTTTTTTACGATCATGTGCAATTAACGCAATTTTCATGATACCCGCTCCTTTACTAAAGTACGTTTTCAAGACCGTACACTAATTGATCCAGTTCCATTACTTTATTGATTGAAAATTTAACACCGGACATAAAGGATTGACGATTGAATGAATCATGTCTCAACGTTAATAATTGACCTTCTCCTCCAAATAGTACTTGTTGATGCGCTATGAGTCCAGGTAAGCGTATGCTATGCATCTGTATACCATCAAATGATGCTCCCCTTGCGCCAGCTAACGTTTCTTCTTCATTCGGGTGTCCTTGTTTGTGAGAAGGTCTTTTTTCTGCAATTAATTGTGCTGTTTTATATGCAGTTCCTGAAGGTGCATCTAATTTTTGATCATGATGCATTTCAATAATTTCAACATCAGGAAAATATTCTGCTGCCATTGCGGCGAATTTCATCATTAAGACAGCT
Source organism: Paenisporosarcina sp. (assembly GCA_041551995.1). Lineage (GTDB taxonomy): Bacteria > Bacillota > Bacilli > Bacillales_A > Planococcaceae > Paenisporosarcina. The sequence goes on along the minus strand of JBFELW010000052.1, from coordinate 3,942 downwards.
CCAATTGCGAAGTTAGGTGCGACAATAGCTCCTAAATGGTTCTCTGCAGCTAGCTCTGTACATTCTTGTAATTGGGCATCCGTAAAGCCGGTCGTACCAATTACAGGGCGTACATGGGCTTCTAAACACATTTTAGTATGCTCAAATACTTTATGAGGTGTTGTTAAATCAACAAACACATCAGGTTTGGCTAGTTCTAATAGATCTTTCAATTCTAGATAAACAGGAATGGTATATGTCGCGGGAAATTCAGTTGATTCACTTAAATGCTGACCAATATCTTTGTAGTCTAGCACACCAACTAACTCAAAATGATCATCATTCATGACTGTATGAACAGCTTCTTGTCCCATTTTCCCACGCGGTCCACCAATCGCTACACGTATCATTGTTGTTCCTCCTTATATGTCCATCTATTTTTATCTCGTGTTTTAAATTTATTCATCACACGATCATGAGCTTGTTGTATATCAATATTTTGTGAATTGGCAAAACAAATTAATACAAATAATAAATCACCTAACTCCTCTTCCATGCTCTGATCATTCTCAGACTCTTTTTTCTTTTTCATACCATATACATGATGGACCTCTCGCGTTAATTCTCCTAATTCTTCAATCATTCGAGCGATCATTTCAAATGGTGGAAAATAGCCTTCTTTAAATTGTCCTATGTATTCATCTACTTCGTCTTGAAGTTCTTGTATTGTCTTGTTAGTTGTCATTTGTTCATCCTCCTATTCCTATCCTATAAAAAAAGAAATGATATTGTCAAAAACCTGAAAATACATGATAATGACGAAGTGCTCGTAAAAAGAGATGGGGTGTTTGAATGCTGAAAGGTATAAAACTTAAAAATATATTCTTTATCATTTTAGGTGCAGCTATATTCAGTTTTGGTTTTGTCAATTTCAATATTCAAAATCAACTAGGTGAGGGCGGCTTTAGTGGAATCACCTTAATTTTATTATTTGTATTTAATTTAGATCCTGCACTCATGAATTTAGTATTAAATATACCAATGTTTATTATTGGTTGGCGATTACTTGGACGAAAAGTTTTTGTTTACACGGTAATCGGTACTGTATCTGTTTCTATTTTCATAAAAATATTCTTGGTCTATGAAGTAAATATGCATATTCAAGATGACTTATTTTTAGCTGCTTTGTTTGCAGGGGTATTTGTTGGTATTGGACTTGGCATTATATTTAGATATGGTGGAACCACAGGCGGTGTTGATATCATTGCTCGATTAGTACATAAATATGTGGGTTGGAGTATGGGTAAAACCATGTTTATGTTTGATGCAGTCGTGATTTTACTTTCATGGTTAACATTCTTAGATCATCGTTCTATGATGTATACCTTAGTTGCAGTATTTATTGGTGCTCGTGTCATTGACTTTGTCCAAGAAGGTGCCTACTCCGGACGGGGTGCTTTCATCATTTCAGAGTTTCAAAATGAAATTGCAGACCGTGTTGCTAGTGAAATGGACCGTGGTGTGACCGTTTTACGGGGCTTTGGTCATTTCACAAAATCAGATAGAGAAGTACTATATTGTGTCGTTGGTCGGAATGAAATTGTACGATTAAAAAACATTATTGTCTCCATTGACCCCCATGCCTTTGTGTCCGTTACTGACGTGCATGATGTGATGGGAGAAGGATTTACTTTAGATGCTGAGAAAAGACCTTTTGATTAATAACTTAAAAACTCACCTAGCAAGCAATAAGCTAGGTGAGTTTTTGGTTTTACCTATTCGTCTCTAGTCATACCTGTGAACATAAGTACTAATCGAAGTAATTCTAGAACAGCAACTGCAGTAGCAGCTACATAAGTCATTGCAGCAGCATTTAACACTTTACGTGCATGCGTCTCTTCTTCATTGCGAATCACACCGTGAGAAACGACTTCTGTCATAGCTCGATTTGATGCATTAAATTCAACTGGCAATGTAACAATTTGAAACACTACACCTACTGCTAGCAAGACAATTCCTAGTAGCAACATATTTGGCATTGTTGCAAAAATACCAATCATGACAAATACCCAAGAAGCATTTGACGATATATTAGCTACAGGAACTAACTTATGACGTAAAGTTAAAAATGTATATGCCTCAGCATGTTGAATTGCATGTCCAACTTCATGAGCAGCAATGGCTGTGCCAGCTACCGAAGCTTCATGGTAGTTATGAGAAGATAAAGCAACGATTTTAGTCATTGGGTTATAGTGATCACTTAGAAACCCTTTACTTTCAACAACTTTAACATCTTGTAAACCATTTTGATCTAAAATTAAACGAGCTACTTGAGCTCCTGTCATTCCAGAAGTAGAGCGTACTTTAGAGTACTTTTTATATGTGCTTTTGACTTTAAATTGCGCGTAAAGTGGTAATAACAACAACACGGCAAAGTAGATTAAAAATCCTCCCAAATCGTCCATCCTCCTATTTTCTATCTACCTAGTATTTTATAGCCTACCCATTAATTGAGCAACTATTTAGTTTCATTTAATCGTGACGATTTAATGACACTAATCGCAATTAAAATACACCCAATTGATAACCAAAATGTAAAATAACCAATACTTTGATTGTACTCACTTAAGCTTCTGTAGATTGGCATTTGTCCAAATACGTAATCAATCACATCATTATGTAATGTCCATATTGCAGCAATTAATACGTGAATCCACTTAAATTTATAAAATGGGATATATAAAATGGCTTGAACAGCCATTGCAAAATGGCTAAACACGAGCATCCAACCTACAAATCCAATGGAACCAGTCTCAAATTGTGTCCAAATATTCATAACAACTGCCCATAGACCATATTTCACTAACGTAATAAGAGCTAAAGCTTCAATCAACTTATAATGTCGACCAAAGAGCCAGCCAAATAAGGCAATAGTAAAAAATAAACTAGCTGTTGGACTATCTGGAACAAATAGTAGGAAAATGGGATCTGTTACTGCTAGTTGCCACTTGTACCAGTAATACCCATACGCAGTTCCTAACGCGTTTACAATAAATAAGAGCCACATAAATGTTTTATTAAAAAGAATAAATTTCACTTGGGCAATTAAATTATTCATATGTACAAGACTCCTTATGTAAAAAAAAAGAGCCAGTTACCTGACTCTCTTTAATCATATCATGGACTTAACTCGTCAATAAATTGAGCTAGTTTTTCTAAATCCTCATCAGAACCATCCCACTGTCCTGCAGGCATAGTTCCAATACCATTTATAGAGATATCCATAATTTCTTCAGCTGTTTTTTCACTAGTTGCTAAGGATGGTCCAAGCCCACCTTCAAATGCATTACCATGACAACCTATACAGGATGATTCAGCATAAATTTTATAGCCTTCAGCTTCTGTATCAAACTGTGCTTCTTCACGAATTTCACCTTGTGCTTTAGCTGCTTCCCAGTCATGGTTAACAACAGACTCCCAAGTTAAGTATATGATAGAGGCAATACCAAGCAACATAAATGCTGTTGGTAATGGACGTTTAAATGGACGTCGCTCTTTTCCTGTGTCTAGGAATGGTACGAGCATTAAAGCTCCAAACGCTAGCCCAGGAATAACAATTGCTCCAATTACGTTATACGGTCCTGAAGCAAATTCATATTTTAATAATTGATACAAGAACAAGAAATACCAGTCCGGTAATGGAATATAGGCCGTATCTGTTGGATCCGCTTGACGTTCAAGTGGTGAAGGATGAGCAACAGTTAAGATCAGATATCCTACTAAGAATACAGCCCCAACCAACCATTCTTTCAATAAGAAGTTAGGCCAGAACGCTTCTGTTTTCCCCGGATACTCGGAATAGTCTTTTGGAATATTCGGTTTGCGATTAGCAGGTATTCGAGAATCCCCGACAAATTTCATCCCTTTTCCGCGATGCATAGTGTTCCCTCCTTTTAGAAGTCA
>JBFELW010000051.1:0-9135 GCA_041551995.1 Paenisporosarcina sp. | reverse complement strand
TTGCATGGTAACTAGATGAAGAAAATAAATAAGCATACATAAATAATCGAAAGAATCAGAGAAACCTGAACTATCTATAATATGTGCTATACTTGGAAATATTTAAGTTTCAAGGGGTGATTCATATGCATGAAACCACTAGCCATAAAGAAAAATGGTCACTCATGTTAAAGATTGTATTTCCGATATTAGTGACACAAGTTGCTATGTATTTAATTTCATTTTTCGATATTCTGATGTCTAGTCGCTATGGCAGTATGGACTTAGCTGGTGTTGCCGTTGGTTCCTCTTTATGGGTTCCTATTTATACAGGACTTGCGGGAATTTTGTTAGCTGTTACGCCCATTGTAGCACAATTAATTGGTGCAAAGAAAAGTGAAGATGTCCGTCTCGTCGTTCAACAAGGTTTATACTTATCTCTTGCTCTCTCAGCAATCGTTCTCATTTTAATTTACACTTTTTTAAATCCAATTCTGAGCAGCATGAGCTTAGAGCCCCGAGTAAACGATATCGCTAAGTCATATCTACATGCAATGAGTATTGGATTAGCGCCCTTGTTTGCCTATAGCGTCTTACGTTCCTATATGGATGCGCTGGGTAAAACTCGCGTAACAATGTTCATTACTTTACTTTCTGCACCTATTAATATTTTCTTTAACTATTTACTCATTTTCGGAAACTTTGGTTTTCCTGAACTTGGTGGAGCGGGTGCTGGATATGCCTCTGCCATTACATATTGGCTTGTTCTGTTTGTTGCCGTAGGTTTTGTACATAAGTTAAAACCATTCCAACAATATGAGATTTTCAAACACTGGCAAAAAGTAATCTTCTTAAAGTGGAAAGATATCACTAAAATCGGTGTTCCAATTGGTTTATCGATTTTTGCTGAAACAAGTATTTTCTCTGCTGTCACTTTAATGATGAGTACCTATAGCACTGCTGTCATTTCAGCTCACCAAATCGCTTTGAATTTCACTTCTTTATTATATATGGTACCGCTAAGCATTTCGATTGGTGCAACCGTCCTAGTCGGCTACGAAGTTGGTGCAAAACGCTTTAGAGACGCAAAAACATACAGCTTTTTTGGTGTTATTGCAGCTATATTATTTAGTTTTGTTTCTGCTTGTATCCTGTTTTTCTTTAGAGAGCAAATAGCTGGTCTTTATACAACAGACAAAGCAGTCATTGAGCTAACCATACATTTCTTTATATTTGCCGCGTTATTCCAACTTTCAGATGCTATTCAAGCCCCTGTTCAAGGAGCACTTAGAGGATATAAAGATGTAAATGTAACGTTTGTTATGGCAATTATTTCGTATTGGGTCATCGGCCTTCCAGTAGGTTATTTACTAGCCAAATATACTGACTTTGGTCCTTTTGGTTATTGGATTGGTCTTATTGTCGGTTTAACCGCAGGTGCCATTACGTTATCTATGAGATTAGTGCGAATTCAACGCAAAAAAATGACGTAGCCCTATTAAAGGGCTACGTCATTTTTCTATCTTCTAGTAACTATTTTATTTTGTAATAAACTGTTGTGTCCAGTAATGACCTTGTGAATCGTAACCAATTCCAATATGAGTGAAGTTTCCATTCATAATGTTTGCACGATGACCAGGTGAATTCATCCAAGCTTTCACAACTTCTTCTGCAGATGTTTGTCCCATTGCGATGTTTTCAGCTGCTGCTTTGTAATCAATTCCAAGAGCTTTCATACGATCGAATGGTGAACCAAGTGTAGGACTTGTATGTGAAAAGTACTTTCCAGTTCTCATATCTGTAGATTTTTCACGTGCTGCATCCATTAATTTAGCATCAGTTGCAAGAGGTTTTAACCCTTCATTGGCACGTTCTTGATTTGTTAAAGTTAGTACTTGCTGTTCAATAGATGAAATTGCAGCCGATTCTTGCTTAGCAGGCGCAGTAGTCTCTTGAGCAGGTTGTGGTGCAGGTACTGGTTGTTGTGTTGCTGGTTTTTCAGCAACCGGTGTTGCAGTTGGTGTTGCTGCTTTTTCAGCAACTGGTGTAGCTGTAGGTGCTGCTGGTTTTTCAGCAACTGGTGTAGCTGTTTCCTGTGGCTTTTGTTCTACAACCGGCTTTTTAGTAACAGGTTTAGTATTTGCTAGTTCTTGTGCTTTATATTTCGCTGTCGCAGGTTTAACCCCTGCTGCAGTTAATTGTGCATATAATTCTTCTACCATTTGTTTATTCGTTAAGTTATAAAATTCAAACGAGTTTACTTGAGTACGCTCTGACCAATTAATTGAGTTTTTGATTTCGAACGTGGGTGTTTTAGATGAAAATGAAGCTTCTGCTGCTGATGCTTGACCTAATGAGACGAACATTGCGCCCATTGTTAAACTTAATAACCATTTTTTCATTTTATATTCCCTCCTCTGCCACCTAGTCTATCTTTTGAATCTAGCAAAAAAATACCTAATCGTTTCCATCGTTACCAATGGAAATGAAAAGGTATTATTTATAAGGTTTCTGAGAAAGCAAAATGTTTTGTTTTAGTGAGATTCCCATATCTTTCATCTCATAAGGTGTTGACGGAATAATAAACTTGTTCATATACCTGTTTTAACTCTACTTTTACTGCTTTGTCTATATCACTATCATCTATTCTTTCATAAGCTAATCTGAGTTTTTCATTTGGGTTTTTTCTAACACGAGGATGTGTCAACTCATCTAATAATTCCATTCGAATACTAGCTTCTAGATGTTCTTTGTTCTTGATATCTTTCGTTGAACGTCGATAAATGAAAAGACTTTGGTAGGCTTGTATGAGGTCATTTATCATAAACCTGCTCACTTCCTGGAACTTGTAAATCACCTATTCCCTCTCCAATAATCACAATTGTTGGATCCATCTTCACAAATTCAGGTAACCACTGTACCATTCCGTATGAATATTGAAACAACATAGGATTTTTCACACCTTTTATAGGAACAAAACCTTTCATACGATAAACTGTCGATGGTAATGTACGCAACCAATCTTCAAACACTGATTGCTCTACTGAAATATCAAACGTAATAAGCCTAGTTGATAACGACAGTTCTTTTCCTATCCTTGCTTGATTAATGTCTTTACCTAATACAGTACTTTTTAGACCTTCTAATAGAGAAAGAGGACATTTACCATGCGAAGTTTGTATAATTGAGGCTGTTGGGTTAAAACTTTGCAATTCAAAAGTTACTGTAGCTTGCTCTGCCTCTGATAACAGATCTATCTTATTAGCTAAAAGTAAATGAGCATGGCGAATTTGTTCAAGAAAAAGAGAACGAATTTGTGGTGGGAGGGAGTGCCGATCAACCCACAACTTGCTATCAACTACGGTCACAATCCCTTTAACATTTAACTCTTTTGCAAATAAAGGAGAATATATGGCATCTAACGCCTCAACTGGGTGAGCTGCTCCTGTAGTTTCTACAATAAGAACATCAAAATCTTCCCCTGCAAGTAAAGTCTGTATCTGCGCTTCTGTTTTCTCAGAACCTGAACAACAGATACACCCCTCTAACATTTCTTTAAGTGGAATGTCTCCTTCTACTGCTTGTGAATCAAATGGAAGTTTTCCTAATTCATTCATTAACACGGCTGGTTTTAAACCTTTCTCCTTTAACTGATGAATTGTGTCAGTTAATAAAGAAGTTTTGCCACTTCCTAAAAATCCACTAAATAAATAAACATCTTTCATCGTATTCGACCTTTCTTTGAAAAAAAGCTGACCTCAAATTACAGGCCAGCTTTTAATTATTTTTCTAGTTCTTTTAAAACTAGATCTTTTGCTTTTAATAATTGCGGGTCTTCTTTTTCAATTTTCTCACGTAAACGATCCATTAATACATAAGTAGTTTCACCCGTTAAAACTCCAGTTTCTTTAAGTTCAGTTTCTTTCTGTAAAATCTTAACTGCTTCTTCTGTTTTTTCATCGAATAAACCATCAACTGCTCCAGAGTCTAATCCAATTGCTTTCATCATTTCCTCTGCAGCCTTAACTTGATCTGACAATACGCCAATTTTCATTTCGATAGAAGCATCCAAATAAGGTAATTGTGAATACGCCGGAGTTTCAACTTTCACAGTTGGAGCAATACCTTTTTCATGTATCCAATTTCCATCAGGTGTTAGCCATTTAGCTGTAGTAAACTTCAGATTTGAACCATCTGCTAAATTATCCGCAGTTTGAACTGTACCTTTACCAAAGGTATTCATACCAACGAGTTGTGTTCCAGCAGATTCACTCATTGCCGCAGCTAATATTTCAGAAGCTGAAGCACTACCACCATCGATTAATAACGTTACCGGTACTTTGACTTTAGTTCCACCGGTTGCTGTAAATATTTCTGCTTCTTTTCCTTTTTTTTGTGTCTGGAATAAAGGCTTTCCGTCTTCTACAAACAAGTTAGAAATATCAATTGCAGAATTCAGAAGTCCGCCTGGATTTTGTCGTACATCTAACACCAGTGCCTTCATTCCTGCTTCTTCCATTTCACTCATGGCAGCTAGTAGTTCTTCATATGTGTTTTCAGAAAAACTTGTAATTTGAATATGTGCCACATCTTCTTCTAACATGTCCGCATATACGGTTTCAATAGGAATTTCGTCTCGTACAATCGGAATTTCTAATGGGTCGGATAATTCTCCTCGTTGAATGGTTAATGTGACCTCTGTTCCTTTTTCACCACGAATGAGCAAGACAGCCTCTGAAGCACTCATACCTTGAATGCTTTCTCCATCAACAGCTACAATTTTATCGTTCGGTAAAAGTCCTGCCTTTTCAGCAGGTGAGTTTTTAATTGGTGAGACGACTAAAATAAAGCCATTTCTTTCTTGGATTTCTGCCCCAATTCCCTGAAAACTTGAAGAAATACTTTCTTGAAATTGAGCAGCTTCTTCTTGATTCATATAATCAGAATAAGGGTCTCCAAGAGCATCAATCATGCCATTAATTGCACCATTCACAAGTACATCTTGATCAAGATCAGCAAAATAATTGGCTTTTAATTCATCATAAGCTTGATAAAGTTTTTGGAATTCTCTTCTTTCAGGTGCGCCTACTTCCACAACCTTGTCGTCTCCGAAAGTTAAAGCAAATATTGTCACACCTGCAGTACTTAAGATCAGAGCGAACATGAGCATAATAAAGAAAAAAGGTTTTAAGCGAATATAGCCTCCCCCAGCAGGAGATTTTTTTTGAATTTGGTCGTTCTGTTCTTCTTGCTGTTCACGATTTTTTTGTTGTTCATCCATTTTCTTTCACCACTTTCAAAATGAAACTGTCATCTATAATTTCTTCCCACCCTCATATCTTATCAGAGGATACCCTATAAGTCGGTTTAAACGACTATTATATGGAGATGAATATAAAACCGGTTTCTACTAAGCCTTGTTGATCATATAAATTGAAAAATTCTATAACGATAAAACGGAAAGAAAAGGCTGTCCATAAACAGGTGACAGCCTTTTCGGTTTGATTGATTAATCTTGTATGGCAGCTTCTAGAGCTACAATAATCATATCATTAAATGTTATCTGACGTTCTTCAGAGGAAGTTACTTCTCCAGTTAATAAGTGATCGCTCACAGTTAAAATTGATAACGCTTGGCGACCAAATTTAGCTGCAAGTGTATATAGAGCAGACGACTCCATCTCAAGAGCTAAAATTCCATACTGTGCCCATTTTTCATGTTCAGCGTGTTCGTTGTAAAAAACATCTTCAGTAAAGACATTTCCTACTTTTATGTTCAACCCTTTTTCTAGTCCTGCATTGTAAGCTTTAAGTAATAAGTCGAAGTTAGCTGTCGGAGCAAAGTTGATACCATTAAATATAATTTCATTCATTTTTGAATCTGTTGATGCACTTTGAGCAATGATTACATCCCGTACTTTTACATCTTTGTGAATCGAGCCACAAGTTCCAACCCGAATTAGTTTTTGAACATCATACTCATTCATTAACTCAGTAACATAAATTGATATGGACGGTACGCCCATTCCTGTCCCTTGAACAGAAATACGTTTCCCCTTGTAAGTTCCTGTGTAACCAAACATATTACGAACTTCATTATAAAGGACTACGTCTTCTAAGAACGTCTCCGCAATATATTTTGCACGTAATGGGTCACCTGGCAACAAAATCGTATCAGCGATATCACCTTTTTTTGCATTAATATGAACACTCATTTTATAACCTCACTTTATCAACATTTCCGTACTATCATACTGTTTTTTTCCTTTAGTTGCAAACAATGCTAAGTATACCTAGTAATTCCTTCAAGGATTTCAAAGAATAGTAAGAATCTACCTCACTTAATTATTTATAATTTAAGGAAGTTTTTCCTCTCTTGTATTCATTCACATAGGTAATATGAATGAACTTGCTAGTTACACTTTTCTAATAAAAATTAGATTCAATACTATATAAGAAGTAACTCAATTAATTGCCTGATAACATAACGGTACACCAACTCACATTAAAGTACCCATTTTCTACAAAATAATGTATTGAAATAAGATTTTCAATACGTTCTTCTACGTTAGCTCTATCTAATTCGATACATTCCTTTCATATAAAGTCCATAATTCATCAAAAACAGTTGCACTCATATCTTGGTGAGCTAACTCTTCAATATACCTTGAAATCTCATGAAAATCTGATGATTGTTTAGGGAAAATCAAATCATAGAACATAGCTTCCGCGAATTGAGATTTTGGATCTGATATAGGTCCACCTCTAAATGTAAGTACATATTTGTAAAATGTGTGATTCATAGTTCACCCCCATCATTAGTTATGAAGTCTTATAAAATTCAGAAAAGTGTAGATAATTATAACTAAAACAAGTAAACTATCATTATCATACTAATAGCTTAAGAAAGTTGGTGGAAATGTGTTCAAAAAATCAGATGAAGAAACCCCTTATTTTATAGTTAACATTAAGAAAATGCTTTCTAAGCTTACTCTTCTCATTAAAAAGAAGAAATTTTCAAACCTAACAAGTTCCTTAAAGGAAAAAGTGGGAGAGTTTTCGCATTTTATAAAAAAGAAACATATGGATTCATCAAATCCTCAACCAAATCAGCCGAACCAATCAAATCAGTCGAAAAAACAACCTAAACTATGGAATTTGATTCGTGGTCGTATCGTCATAATTTTCTCTCTTCTTATCATTATTTTAGTTGCTATGCTTGCGGTTTCTGCTTCCAATTTAACTTCACTACAAGCAGAGCTTGAGGATTTCACTAAAAAGGATATGATTGAACAATTACAGGTTAACCAATTAGCCACAGACATTTCGAAAATGTCAAATGCAGAACAGAGTTATATCATAACTGGAAAAGATAATTTTATCACTACATATAACGCAAGAAAAGATGCCATAGAAACATCATTGAAACATATGACGATAACTTTTAATGGTAGAGAGGAAGAAATGAAACGAATTTCTTCTATTCAAGAATTCTATAACAGTTATATTCAATATTCCACTCGAGTCTTAGAAACCCGTGATCAGTCTGGCATTGAAAAAGCTCAACGTTTAGTATTAGCAGGTAACGGTAAAACAGCAATGGATTATATTGATGTGCATATCGGTATGATGAATGATTTTTTAGCTTCAAAAAATGCTAGTCAAATACAAGAACTTGAAAAACAAACAAATCGTTCTCTTCTTGTATTTCTCTTACTAACCATTATTTCTGTTTTACTTGCAGTCACTTTTGGTACTTTCCTATATCGTTCAATTAGAAAAAATACATATCTTATCAATAGTTCAATCCTAGATATTGCGAATGCTGGTGGAGATTTAACTAGACGTGTACATGTCCGGACAAATGATGAATTTGCTCAGATTGCTGGAAACACAAATATCTTAATTGAATCTATTGCTAGTTTAGTCAAACGTGTACTTGTATTAGCTGAAAATGTATCTGCAAGTGGACAAGAACTGATGGCTTCTGCGGATGAAACCTCTCATACCATACAATCAATTGCCGATACTACTAATGAAATTGCTGCGGGTAGTGAGCAGACGATGAAAAGTATGACTCTTGCCGTACAAAAAATGAATTTATTAGAAGAGTCTGCACGATACTTAAGTGAAGACGCTCGTCAAGTACAATCTGCTACAGATAATATGAAACAAGCAGCATTAGAGGGCGGTCAATCTGTTCGACATTCTTCTACCGTTATGATGGCAATTGAAGAAACAATGGCCAATACAACAGAAACGGTTGAGGCTTTAGGAAAGAAATCTAACGACATCACTTCCATTATACGGACAATTACAGATATTGCAGGACAAACAAATTTATTGGCTTTAAATGCAGCCATTGAGGCTGCTCGTGCCGGAGAACATGGACGTGGATTTGCTGTTGTTGCGGCTGAGGTTCGCAAACTTGCTGAGCAATCCCAAAATGCAGCAAAAGAAGTGACGGGTATCGTGTCATCCATTCAACAAGAAGTAAAGTCAATTGTCAAACAAAATCATGACGGCGTGCAAAATGTTATCCGTGGTGTGGAAGTTGCAAATGAAACAAATCTATCACTAGAAAAAATCATGCAACAAACGAATGATACCGTTCAGACCATTGACAAAATGGTTAGTCAGATAGAACAGACTTTAATTTATTCACAAGAAGTGGCATCTTCTTTTATAGAAGTAAATCAAATTGCCGAGAGTACAGCATCACATTCTGAGACTTCAGCAGCTGCAGCAGAGCAAGGATCTGCAGCAATGCAAGAAATTAATGCTTCTGCTGTTGAATTGTCTGAACAAGCAGAGCAATTACGATCAGTTGTAAATGAATTTAAACTATAAAACAATTCCGACCAAAATACAAAAGACTGACCTTTTCAATTTGAAAAGGTCAGTCTTTATTAACTAAGCACTGTTTTTTGTTTTTAATATTGATTTTATTTCGCTTTGAGATTTCACCAGCAATTTCCCCTGCTTTAGACTCAAATTCCACTCACAAAACGATCATCAACACCCAGTAACAAAGTCATTAACTAAATAAAGACAAGTACTCTTCATAACCTTGTTCTTTCATATCATTCTTTGAAACAAAGCGCATGGATGCAGAATTAATACAATACCTTAACCCGTTCTCCCCTGGTCCATCTGT
>JBFELW010000050.1:0-9139 GCA_041551995.1 Paenisporosarcina sp. | reverse complement strand
AATCCTTTTTTCTTCAAAAATGCTCGGACATGCAAACGGTGAGGGTTTTTTAAATATACAGCCATGTCTTTCGTCCAGTTTGTAGATTTTTTATTGGTATTGCGGGTTTTGTAGTATGTTTCTATATGATTATCATATGAAGGAAGAAGTTGATCATATTTAACTTCATCGTAACTATTTTCATGTAAAATCGCTTCTACTGGAAGTCGAGGCTTAACTTCATTTTTTTCCGCAGGAACACCAACAGTCATTCCATAAGCGGGGAAAACTCCATATGGTAACTCTACTAAATCACTTATTGCTTCCATCTCATTTCGTACACCACCAATGTAACAGATACCGTATCCTTCTGACTCTGCAGCAAGTGCAAGATTTTGAGCAAAAAGACTAACATCCGTAACTCCAACTAATAAATTTTCTGCGTTATCAAAGACAATGGATTCATTGTGAATTTTGGCAGCGTGAGTCAATCTATTAAAATCTACACATAACAAAAAGACAGCACCAGCCTCAAGCATTTGTTTAGGATTCTTTGATAATTCTGCTAACCTTTCCCTTTTCTCCTTGTCTGTAACCCAAACCACCGAATAAGACTGAACAAAATTGGAACTTGCAGCATGTTGAGCTGTTTCAATCAGTTCACTGACCTCTTCTCTAGATAGTTGTTTATCTCCATAGCTCCGAATTGACGCATGTGATTTCATTAGTTTTGTGACCATTCAATTTTCCTCCTTTAATTACTTGACCATTTATGGATTCGTTATAGTTTAAATGCATGAATCAATATTACATATCTATAAATTAATAATAACTCTGTATAATCCTTTTTAACAATTGAGACACTTTTTTCCCTTTCAATTATGAAAAAGGAATTCCTTAACTTAGAGTTTCTCTATTTATTTTTTACTAATACATAGAAAAACATATACCCATTTTGTTCGCTTTGCATAGTATATAAGAATAGAGTGGAGGTGAAAGAATGAATACAAATTACTTACGATGGTCAAAAGTACCCTATAGTGGCGAATTATCCCCTCCAGCAGACCCAGTCACACCTTCTGCTGGCTCATGGGCTTTAACCTATTTAAAAAGAGATAGAAATGGTGATTTTCTTAATCCTAAAGGAAGTAAAATGAAGCTACCAATTAAAAATCCTAGTCTTATAGATTTTAATAAAGAATTAGAGGAAGTTAAATGTAGTCTTGAAAATATCACACCCACTCAAGAAAAAATTGCTGTTTATTATGGAACCGGAGTTCCTACTAAACAGTGGACTCCCATTATTGACCGCTTAATAGATTCATATGGAGTCAGCCCTGTTTATGCAGCACGAATATTAGCAACCGTTCAGATGGCCGTAAATGATACCATGATTGTGGTATGGAATTTAAAATACAAATGGGACGTAGCAAGACCTAATCAATACGATCAAAACCTCGAGACGATACTATGTACACCACGATTTCCCACCTACCCTTCCGGACATGCGAGCATGTCAGGTTGTGCAGAGGCTATTTTAAGCTATTACTTCCCAAGGGAGGCCATTAAATTACGAAAAATCTCTGAAGATGATGCTAAAGGTCGTTTATATGCGGGAGTTCATTTTCCCATTGATAATAACGAAGGACTCAAATTAGGAAGGTATATTGGGAATGTAATAGTTAGACACTTGAAGACACAACAAGATCACTTTGGATACTCAATTGATAAACCATTTAAAGAGTTTTGTAATGCAGAAATTTTTGCTAGTGATTATAAACAATATATCCCTTTTGATTTTGAGGATGAGTGTTCATCTTTGATTAAATCTAAAGAAGTTTCAATCGTTCCTACTTCTCACAGGAAACAGAAACCTCCAAACCCGCGACTGTATTTATAATCGCTGACCCTACTGTCTAATTAATTTAGACAGTAGGGTCAGTCTCATTTTTAACGAATTATCAGATCATCTCGCCTACACCTTTTTAAATCATTCTTCCACTTCATTTGATAGAATGGGTGGTCTTACTGAGAGTGAACTCGAGACTCGAGGACGCGCGCTCTTGTACCATTGAAAACAAAGAATAAAGATGAGAATAACTTCAACGGCATCACCTCCGTAATACATTATCATTCCACCCGCTTCTGATTGAGTTCCAGATACACCTCTGGGCGGATTAGCAAAAATATACTTGGATAAAATCCCATGTGCTGCAAGAGTAATAACGAGTGCACATGAACGGAAGACAAAACTTGCTCGATTTGATGTTGGATCAATGTAGATGATGGATGCAGTGAAAAGATAACCTGCAATAAATAGATGGATGTGAACAAGTACATGCAGAAGTATATTTTGTTGCATAAACATGTACAAGGTGGTCGTATAGAGAAGGTACATGCCTCCGATGGTCATGAATGAAGTAAATACAGGATTTCCGAGAACAGCAACTGGCCAACTCCTCAGTAAGCTAGTTATATACCTTGCCTGTTTTACAGGAAGCGTACGTAACAATAACGTTATAGGTGCCGCCAGAACCAACAGAAGTGGAGCGAACATACCAAGTAGTAAATGACTAGCCATATGGGCTCTAAAATCCAAGTGACTTAGATTTGCAAGAGGTCCAATTAGCGCGGCCGCAGCTGAGAGAATGCCTAATATCCAGAATCCCGTTCGATAGAGCGGCCACCTCTTTAAAAAACGACGGGAAGTTTTAACAACACCGAGCAGATAGAAAAACAAGGCCAATAGTAAAGGCACAGCGAAGAGAAATTGTAAAACTACATTATGATGGTGATTATTCATGTGAATTGGAATCCTTCATTCCCATTTGGCTTGTTGTGTTACGAACTAGAAGCACATAGGCCACGACGATCATAGCAAAAGCGGATAAGTTCCAGACTACGTCATAAGGCGTAATGTTTACATTGTAACGAATTTGATGTATTTGCATCCACTTGTGTTGAATTGTCCCATCGTACAACTGGAAAGAGCCTCCACCTAGAAACACACCCCCAACCCATCTTTTGAGCCAAAATGCATGTCGACGGTGGAGGTCTGCTAGTAAGAATGTGGAACCAATGGTGGCAAACCAACTAAATGCATGAAATAGACCATCAGAAACTAAACCAATATCAGTCGTGGACTTGTCATAAAAATGATGCCAATGCAACAATTGGTGAAACACTGTTTCATCTATAAATGCAACAAATCCCAGACCGAATAGAAAACCTCCCAACAAATTACGTCCAGAATATTTTGAACGCTTAGCATAGTTTGTCTGTCGTTTTGAATTTCCAGACTTATCAACCATAGAATCTCCTTTGTTTGTACAAATTCACAAGTACTAATCTAATAAACGATTATTTCCATCTACAGACAATATTTTTGTTGCTTGAGTTGCCCCTAATTGGAATTCTCCAGATCCAGCACAGAGATGAGATGTTCTTTTATAAGTTTTTGGGTAACATTCAACGGCATCTAATTTCCTCCTGATATCTTTCTAACATTAATAGTCGACAACTATAAGAGAGATTAAACGGTTAAAGTCAAAGAACCCTCCAAAATTAATTGAAGGGTTCTTTGACTGATTAATTTACTTTTTTTCTTTACTTTTTTCATCTTCATTTTTGTCTTTACTTGCTTGATCGGCTTCGTTAAATTCCTTCTGATACAACACCTCTTGTGTGTCTGATAAGCCGTTATTTTTAGTTGTCATTTTTTCGTGTGGTTCTTTACTTTTATCCATCTTGGGTGCTCCTCTCATAATAAAATCCTTTATTTTGGCAGAACGATTAGTCCACAAGCAAATCTTATTTGTAGACTTTCCCCAGATAGAACTTATTAAACAGTTTCTTAGGTATCTTTTTTTGCATGGTCAACTTTCTAAAACTAGTTAATTAAGACTGAAAAAGAAAAAACATCGCCTTTTCAGCGATGTCATTTCCTATTTATTATTTTGCAAAAAACACTCCGTAATGACGACTGAAGGCCACGGCAAAATCCCCACGTGTTACGTCTTCATTAGGTGCAAATGATGCTTGCACAGTAGGTTCCAAGTCATATTTTCCTTGTGTTACGGAGAATGTAGCATTCAAGATGTTTAGATCTAATGCCAATTGTACATATCCTTTTAAATCAGCTAGGATGGTCGATTGATCTTGAATGACTATTCTTTCATCCTTGTACAGTACAGTTAATTCTCCAGTAAATGCTTCAGCTTGTTCTTGAAGACCTAAGCTTTGAACCAATGAATAAGCTAAATCTGCTCTCGTTACAGCACCTTTCGGATTAAATGAACCGTTTGCTTTTGGTTGCATTACACCTTTAGACGTTTGACTATAATCTCTGAAAGCAGCTCCTTTAGCAGTCACTGCTTCTACATATGGACTATCTGTTAAAGCTACATCTGTAAAACTTGCTGATTGAGGTAAACTCTGACGAATTTCTGCTCCCATCACTAAGTAATTTGCTAAGTCAGCGCGAATTAGTTTTGCATCGGGTTTGAAAGTTCCGTTCTTGTAGGAATCAAATAAATGATTTTCGATTCCCATGGCAATTGCTGCTTCTGCAGGATGACCACTAATATCAGTTAGACCTGTAATTTCATTAACTTTAGTCGAAGCAATTGTCCCTTCAACTGTTTCAGGTATAGCAAGACCAATTGGATTCAACGTATCACCTTTAAGTCCTCTAACCTCTAATACCCAATTACCAGATATGGGGTTATTCACAATAACAGTTCGATCATAAGTAGTTGGAAACAATAAGCTAATTCCAGAGCTGTACTCTGTACCAGTTGGATCAATGAGTACAAGATTTACAGGGTTACCAGTTTGTTCTATTAGTCCTTGAGCATTTGCCTTGGCAAATAAATTCGATAAACCTTCTTCAACTGTAAAGTTATGCTGAGTACTTGTAGAAACAGTATATTCCACTGAAAAGTTCTCATTTTTTGTTTCTGTAACAACCTCTGCGTTAAAGTCTTTCGTACTATTTAATGTTGAGCCGTATGCTTTATCGTTATAAATTACATCTAATGCTGCATAAGCATTCACATAACCAGACCCAACTTCCCAAGTTTCATAACCTGGCATATTAGTTGCTGTTTGTTGAAGCGTGTTTTTCACTTCAGCTGGTGAAAGTGTTGAATCAGCTTCTAACAGTAAGGCAACTATTCCTGCAACATGTGGAGTGGCCATTGAAGTACCGCTCATTGTCGTATAATAAGGAAGGTGTGCAATGTCAATAAGTTCTGCATCTAATTCAGCTGATAGAGCAGTTAGAGGAGAGACAGTCCGTGTTGAAATAATATCTACTCCTGGTGCTACAATTGATGGTGCATCTGTCCATGTCCACTCTTCACCGTCTAAATTGAAAGTACCACCCTTATCCTTTGTTCCTCTTGAAGAAAAGTCTGCTAAAGTACCATCTTTCTCTCCGGCACCGACTGAGATAACCCAAGGTGCTTTGGCATAAGGATTATGTGTGTTTTCAGCTGGACCTTCATTTCCTGCTGCAAATAAAACCACAATTCCTCTATCATAGGCTTCTTTACTAACTAGGTTGATTGGGTGATTTGGATCGAAGTCACCTGATGAACCCCATGAGTTTGTAATAACACGAATATTGTATTCTCTTTGATGTGTAATGGCGTAATCAAATCCACCAATGCCATCTAGTATAAATAACGCACCACCTGAACCGTAACCAATCAAGTCAGCCCCAGGAGCAGCACCTTCATATTTACCTCCAGATAGCGCTCCAGTACCACCAACTGTACCTGCAACATGCGTTCCGTGGCCGGAGTTTGTATCTGTATTAATTACATTCTCTGTATAAGAGATAGGTAGGATTCCAGTTCCCTGTAAGTTCGTAGTACCCAATACGTTTTGTACAAGATTCCTACCTAGTTCATGATCTTTATGAGTTCCATCTACACCGCTATCATTAATAACAACCCCAACACCCTCACCAGAAATAGGGAAGCCTTCGTTCAGCTCTTTAAACCCTGAGTCTGTCTTAGCTCTATCTACACCGGTTATCTCTGTTGCATCAGCATTAAAGTAAGTTAATTTTTCATTTAAATAAATGGATTGTATTTCCTCGTTTGTAGCTAAATTTTCAACTTGCTGTTTTGTAGCAACAACTCCCATAATTGGAAGGCTATGCATCGTAACAGCAGATGTAATTCCTAACCCTTCTACAAAGTTAACTTGTGCTTCAGAAGGCTTTTGATTTCCTTTAAAAGTAATGATAACTTGTGCTGCTTCAATCTCATTAAAAGCCGACCAAACTTTATCATCTACTATTGTAGTAGAATTCGATAGTTCTGTTGCTTGTGAGATTGAAGTTGTTGGTAAAATCAATAAAATAATGGCCAAAATAATAAACAGTTTTTTCATACGTTAACCCCTTTTCATAATTTTTTGATAATTCACTCTCTTATTATTTCTTTTTTCACTCGTCTTTTCTATTCATCTTAAGATATATCTTTGAAACCGAAGGCACTAGGTCTCTTACAACCAAAGCAGTATCTTTATTAAAAGATGTTTACCCCTGCTTGGAAGGGGTAAACAGCAAGCTAAGTTAATTCCTATTACTTATTGAGAAGTATTGGTTAATGCTTTTATTGCGCTATACGCATTTACATAGCCAGCTCCAACTTCCCAATTTTCATAACTACTCATAGGAGTAGCATTTTGTTCTAATACTTTCTTGACTTCTATAGGCGTAAGTGTTGGGTCAACTTCAAGAATTAATGCAACTATTCCTGCTACATGTGGAGCTGCCATTGATGTACCACTAAATGTTGTATAGTAAGGCAAATGTGCTGGCGATATTGAGACATCTTTTTGTGCACTTAGTGCTGCAAGTGGAGTAAATACACGTGTAGAAATAATATCAACTCCTGGTGCAGTAATTGTTGGACGATCTGCCCATTCAAATATTTCACCATCTACTACAACGCTACCTCCTTTATCCTTCACCCCTCTAGAGGAAAAGTCAGCTAATTCTTTTTCACTATTTCCAGCTGCCACAGTGATTACCCAAGGCGCTTTTTTATAGTTCCCAGATATGGTTGATTCCCCAGAACCAGAATTGCCTGCAGAGAAAACAGTAACAATACCACGATCGTATAATTTTTTAGTTGCTATATTAATAGGATGGTTAGGATCGAAATCTGTATTTGAATCGCTCGTATCACCCCAAGAGTTTGTGATAATACGAATGTTGTATTCACGTTGATGAGTTAAAGCGTAGTCAAATCCTCCGATTGTATCGAGTATAGCGATGACAGCTCCAGAACCATAACCTATTAAGTTAGCTCCAGGGGCTACACCTTCATATTTACCACCTGACATAGCACCAGTACCACCTACTATCCCGGCGACATGTGTACCGTGACCTGAAGTTGAGTCTGTATTTGGAACATCCTCTACGTAAGTGATAGGTGCGTATCCAATAGTGCTATTCAGGTTTGTACTTGCCATTACGTTTTGTACCAGGTTACGTCCTAGTGAGTGGTCGTTATGTGTACCATCGACTCCACTGTCGTTTATGACAACACCAATGTCATGACCGGTAATTGGAAAACCACCGTTTGCAGCTTGTAACTCAGCGTCTTGACGAACTTGATCAACACCAGTTATAGAAGTTGAGGATTCATTTTCATATTGTAATGGGGCATTGTAGTAAATGGATTGAATACTTGGTTCCGTGGATAATTGTTCAATTTGATTTTTTGTTAGTAGGGCACCGACAAAAGGTAGGCTGTTAAACATAACTACATTTGTAATTCCTACATCTTTAAGTTTCCGTAGTTGGTTCTCTTCAACTTGTTCCACGTTTTTAAACGTGATAATTACTTCAACGGAAGACTTAGCCTCCTTTAATACTTGTGTAAGCTTTGTATCGATAACAGTCCCTTCAGTTGCAGCCATTGGATTTTGATTTAACGAAGATGAATGAAAGACTAGACCTAATAATAAGCAAAGCATGCAGATGAAACTAAGACTTTTTTTCACAATTTAACACTCCTCTGAATTTAGAATATTTAGATATATTACTATCATTTCATATATCCTAAATTTGCACCATTAAACATCGGGCATATTTTAACTACATACAAAGACGTCCCCCACTACAACTTTAGTAGTAGGGGACGTCTTTGTATGTTTTATAATAACGGCACTAAATTTTTTTGTACTGCGTAAATAATAGCTTGCGACCTACTTTTCACATCTAGTTTTTTGAATATATTGCTGACATGAATTTTAACGGTCTTATCACTAATAAATAACTTTCTTGCAATTTCTTTATTTGATAACCCCTCCACCAACTTTAATAGCACTTCCATTTCTCTAGCAGTTAACGAGTTATCTTCTAGTTCATTTACAGTTTGGTGAAGAGCAATAAGTTTTTTAGTCATCCCAGCTGGAATCACCGATTCTCCATTACTAATTGTTCGGACAGCAGCTATTACATCTTCTGAAGGCGAATCCTTAAGTAAGTATCCATCAGCGCCTTCTCTAATAGATGCCATAAAGTATTCATCGTTTTTATACATAGTCAAAATAATGATTTTGATTGTTGGATAATTATCTTTTACCCACTTTGTCAATTCAATTCCGTTCATTTCTGGCATATTAATATCCATTATAATGATATCGGGACTCACTTTTTTCAACATTTCCTGTAGTTGCCTGCTGCCTGTAGCTTCTCCAACGACTATCATATCCGCTTCTTGTGCAATTATGGTTTTTAGTCCATCCCTTAAAATCGCATGATCATCCACTAAGACTACATCAATCAATGACTTCTTCCCCCTCGTATCCCATTTTAGGAATTCTTACTACAATCTCTGTACCAAATTTCTCTCGACTATCAATTTGTAGTGTAGCACCCACTTTTTCAGCATCCTCATTCATTTGAAGAATTCCATAATGCGGTTCTTTCATAGCTGCTGTCATTGCTTCATACAGTGAGAATCCAATACCATTATCTTTTACTTTGAGATAAATTTGCTCCTTTTGATAGCTTAATAAAATAGTCACTTTTGATGCTTGAGCATGCTTCATACAATTACGAAGACTTTCCTGAATGATAGAGAAAATGATTTTTTCGGTTAGTAAGCTGAGTCTAATTTGAACGCCTCTGCTT
>JBFELW010000049.1:0-9200 GCA_041551995.1 Paenisporosarcina sp. | reverse complement strand
TCCGCTCCACTAATCCATGCTACAGTTCGTTCTAATCCAAGACCGAAGCCTGAATGTGGAACAGAACCTTGTTTACGTAACTCTAAGTACCATGCGTAAGCTTTTTCATCTAGTTTATGTTCTGCTAATCGTTGTTTTAATAAATCATAATCATGAATACGTTCAGAACCACCAATAATTTCTCCATAACCTTCTGGTGCAATTAAATCAGCACATAACACAACATCGTCCCGTTCTGGATGTGGCTGCATATAGAATGGTTTTATACCAATTGGGTAATGCGTAATAAATACTGGCTTCTCGTAATGCTCCGCAATCGCTGTTTCGTGCGGTGAACCAAAGTCATCGCCCCACACGATATCATTAAATCCTTTTTCATGTAGGAAAGTAATCGCATCATCATACGAAATTCGTGGGAACGGCGCTTGAATATGTTCAAGTTTTGAAACATCACGATCTAATCTTTCTAATTCTAGTTTGCAATTCTTAAGAACAGATTGGATAATATGTGAAACAAATTGTTCTTGTACTTCTAAGCTTTCCTCAAACTCCATAAATGCCATTTCCGGTTCAATCATCCAGAACTCTATCAAATGACGACGAGTCTTCGATTTCTCTGCACGGAATGTCGGACCAAATGAGAACACTTTTCCAAGAGCCATTGCAGCAGCTTCCATATATAATTGGCCAGATTGAGAAAGATAAGCATCCTCATCAAAGTACTTTGTTTGGAATAATTCTGACGTACCTTCTGGTGCTGAACCCGTTAAAATTGGTGGATCAACTTTTGCATAGCCGTTTTCATTAAAGAATTCATACGTAGCACGAATGATTTCATTACGAATTTTCATAATGGCATGTTGTTTACGAGAACGTAACCATAAATGACGGTTGTCCATTAAAAATTCAGTTCCGTGTTCTTTAGGAGTAATTGGGAAATCTACTGCTTCATGAATGATTTCAATTTCCTTCACTTGAAGTTCAAAACCAAAAGATGAGCGTTCGTCTTTTGTTACTTCACCAATTACATACATTGATGTTTCTTGTGTTAGGGCTTTTGCTTTTGCAAACAGTTCTTCAGGTACATCTGCTTTTACAACAACTCCTTGAACAAATCCAGAGCCATCACGTAGCTGTAAAAAAGCAATTTTCCCGCTTGATCGTTTGTTAGCAAGCCAAGCACCTAATTTAATTGTTTCGCCAAGATGTTTCGGCAAATCTTGTATCATAATTTTCTTCATAAGTTCCCTCCAGAAATTACAGCAAACCCTCTTGCCATTTTGATCGTACAAATGAATCTATACGTGAAACTGCTTCTTCAAGTAAATCTAATGACGTTGCATAAGACAAGCGAATTGTAGATGGTGAACCGAAACCTGAGCCAGGAATAACAGCAACTTTTGCTTCAGTTAAAAGACCCTCGACAAAGGCGTCAACAGATGCATACCCAGTTTTTTGGGAAGCCTCTAAAACATCCGGTAGTAAGTAAAAGGCTCCTTGAGGTTTCAACAGTTTGAAACCAGGGATCGAAGCTACTTTAGGATAAATCACTTCAAGACGAGACTCGAAAGCTGTTCTCATTTCGTCAACCGCATCTTGTGGTCCATCATAAGCTGCAATGGCCGCATACTGTGATGTTGTAACTGGATTTGAAGTTGAATGACTAGCTAAATCCGTCATTGCGTTAATCAGTGTTTTATTTCCAGCAGCGTAACCAATTCTCCACCCTGTCATGGAATGTGATTTCGAGACACCATTAATTACAATTGTGCGCTCTTTTGCATCATCGGACAATTCTGCAATGGATACATGTTTCGCATCGCCATAAATCAATTTTTCGTAAATTTCATCTGAAATGATCCAAATATCTGCTTCTTTACACACGTCTGCAATCTCTTGTAATTCTTCTCTCGAGTAAATCATTCCTGTCGGATTACTAGGAGAATTAATGATGATTGCTTTCGTTTTCGGTGTAATCGCTTGACGGAGCTGCTCAGCTGTAATCTTATATTCTTGGGAGGCAGAGCCTTCTATGTACACTGGTTTCCCACTTGCTAGCTTCACCTGTTCTGGATAGCTTACCCAATAAGGTATGGGAATAATAACTTCATCTTCCTCATTCAAGAGAACTTGGAACAATGTAAATAAAACATGTTTCGCACCTACTCCAACCAGTATTTCATTGGGGGCATACGTTAATTGTTGGTCACGAGCTA
This sequence comes from Paenisporosarcina sp., assembly GCA_041551995.1. GTDB lineage: Bacteria > Bacillota > Bacilli > Bacillales_A > Planococcaceae > Paenisporosarcina. The sequence continues at coordinate 6,984 of JBFELW010000049.1, read as the reverse complement.
GCTTATTAATAATGGCTTTTTTTAAAGCCGGTAACCCACCTGCAGGCGTATATTTGGTATGCCCTTCTATCATAGATTTGTATGCTGCGTCTAAAATATGTTGTGGTGTATTATAATCCGGTTCTCCTGCACCAAGACCAATCACGTCAAATCCTTGTTCTTTTAACTCTTTAGCTTTTGCAGTAATTGCTAGTGTTGTTGAGGGTGTTAGTGTTTGAACGCGGTTTGCTAATTGTTGTTTCAACGTCAATCGTCTCCTTTTACAAGTTCAAAATTCGTTTCCACCATTTGCCGTTTTTAAACATGACATACACATAGTTTAACTTGTCATTTTCGCTTAAAAAAGTAATTTCCCAAACAGCGTTCTTGTCTTCCCACCCAAGTTTAGTATGAAGAATTTGCTTAACCGTAAATTCATCTTTCACAACTTGAAGAGCTTGTTCTTCCGTTATACCATCTTTCAAGAATACTTCCTCTATAGGCAGTTCCTGATCGCTATTTGGGATAAAGATTGCTTTGTCATCTCCATTTTCATCTATTCCAATTACTGTAACGAATGATTGAGAGCCACTGTATACTTCTACAGTTGAAACTTGAGCTAGTTTGTTCTCACTTAAGGCAATATCTATCGCTATTTCTTTTTGATTAGAAAAGGGTTTCCCGGCCTGCCAAAAAACGAACAAACCAATGCATATAGTCAGTGACAAAGTAAACACACCAATAAATGTTATCCATTTTTTCATTAGATCACCTTACGTTTTGTAAATGGTAAAAACGGCTTTCTCATGATTTTCTTTTTCAAGTGCAAGACCAAACATTAAATTTTGTTGTTTTAACGTGCGATTAAGGGCGTCCACAATTTTATACAAGTCTGATTGATAGTCAACCGTTACTGTTGAGATTATTTCAATTTTGCTTTCCACTTGGATTCCCTTCTTTCTTCACTCATGCTCTTTCATTATACCAATGTTCAAGGTCTAAAACCATATCTTCTAATGATACTTTCCTTACTGAAATGACAGGAAGTGATCGTATAAACTCTTTGCCATAAGATTTCGATTCAATTCTTCGATCTAGAACGATAAAAACCCCACGGTCTTCTGCTGAACGAATGAGTCTTCCAAATCCTTGACGAAAGCGTAAAATCGCTTCAGGTAATGCAAATGCTGAAAAAGAATTGATGCCTTGCTGCGTTAATCTTTCAGCACGTGATTTAAATACGGGTTCATCAGGTGATGAAAATGGTAAACGTACGATGATAACTGCAGACAATGCATCTCCAGGAACGTCTACCCCTTCCCAAAAACTATTCGTTCCAAATAAAACAGAGCGACTGAATCGTTGAAATGATTTTAATAATCTCATTCTACTGCCTGTGGTCATGCCTTGAGCAAATAACATATATTCCTCTAGCAAACCGCTATCCCTTATAAGATCAACTGTTTTTCTTAACATGTCCTGAGAAGTAAACAACACAAAACATTTGCCTTCTGTTATGAGTACCGTTTGTACCACTGCATCAGCAACAGCTTCAATAAAATCTGTTTGAGAAACTTGCTGAATATCTGGCATATCATCCACAATAAATAATTTTGCTCCATCGTAAAAACCTTCGGGTGATCCATAAGACTTAATCGTGCATGTTTCAGGCAAACCTAATTGATTTGCGATAAATCTTTTATTGCCTGGAACTGTTAGCGTACCAGATGTCCACACAATCCCTATTTGCTCTCGCCATTGTTTAAATATATCTTGAACAACTTGTTCACTATCAATAGGTTTTTTATAAACGTGTAAACTTCCTGGAATACTTCTTCGATCTAACTCTATCCAAACGGAATAATCCTTTTGCGATGTTAAGAAGATATCTGCCCATTCACCTGTCTTAATCTTAATTTCATCCACCCAATAACTCCATTCGGAATAAATGAGTTGATCGGCTTGCGTTTGTTCTTCGATATACTTTAAAAATCGTTGCTGAATGATATCTGCTACGTTCAACCACTTTTGTAAAGACTGAAAAAGTTGACCTATGACTTCCTCGTCAATGGTGATATCACTTAAAAGAACCGATTGTTTAGACTGACCTTTTTTCATATTTGTCTGCGTCACTTTTCGCACAAGCACATCTACCGTCTCATCAAAAGTTGAGACAAGATTTAAAAATACGTCGTCTAATTCCTTAAACTGATATTCAATCGTACTGTCATAACGCTTAATGTTTCGATAAAATTTCCCTGTGACTTGATCCTGATCACTTACACCAATTTGCCCGAATACATATTTCCATTGTGTAAATGAAAATGTTCGCTCTTCCCTTGTGTTTGCAGCTTGGATAAATTGATGTGCTTCATCCACAATGCATGCACCAATATCCGAACGAAATAATGGTGTTAATCGATGCTGATCGCTCAATAACATCGCATGGTTGGTAATAAGTAAATCAGACGCTTCACTTTGAGCTAATGCATATTGGTGAAAATCGTGTTCAATTTCATCCTCTGTTTTCATAAAAGTCGTCTTTCTTACTTTATCAATAAAAAATTGACCACCACTCGATACATTTAATTCTTCAACATCACCAGTCTTGGTACGGGTTAACCACACAAGTATTTGTAATATAGAAAATGTCTCATCGTATGATTCGTCTTCAGCTCTGACTAACTCCTCGAAACGATCTAAATCAATATAATGTCTTGCCCCTTTTAATAGAGCAACACGAACTGGCTGTTTGACGATAGCTTCTAGTTTTGGTACTTCTTGATCCCGCAATTGCTCCATTAAATGAGAAGTATATGTGCTTATAAGGACCTTCTTTTTTTGTTGTTTTGCGTAAAAGAATGCAGGAACTAAATAGCTTAGGGTTTTTCCCACGCCTGTTTCTGCCTCTATTGCTATTTCTGAGTTTTTTTGTAGCGTTTGCCATACGGTATCCATCATCTGAAATTGTCCATCTCGCTCTTGGAAATCAACAAGACCTTCACCAAACAAATAGCGCTTTTGATTTTTGGTCTCAGGATAGAATATTTCATTTTTTCCTTTTGAGAGAAAAATTTCCTTAGGTTGCAAAGCAATCCCTTTATACAGTGTATAATTTTGAGGAGATAGTTGTGTTCTCTTTTTCTGAAGTGCTTCAAAAAATAAAGAAGCTACGTCTGTTTTTAATTGAAATGCTCGTTTATGAATCTTTTCAAGTGTTGGAATGGGAAGCTTCTCTACCTCCTGCATACACTGGATAAATAATTCTGCTGTAGCCTGTGCATCGTCATCCGCTCGGTGCGCGTGTTCGAGAATAATCCCACGATCGGTTGCGATGTCTTGAAGTTTGTAGCTATACGAAGTAGGGAATAATATACGAGACAATTCCACCGTATCCATTTTCTTCCCTTTCCATTTAGGAAGACCTGCCCGTTTAAATTCAGCTTGTAAAAAGGATAAATCAAAGTCAGTATTATGTGCGACAAATATACAATGAGCTAATCGATTGTATATGTCCTGAGAAACTTCTTCGAATGAAGGAGCACCTTCAACATCCTGATCTGAAATATGTGTTAAATCTTGTATAAACATCGGTATTTTTTTCCCCGGTTGTATAAATGTTGCGTATGTAGATTGAATTTTCCAGTCTTGAATAAAGACCGCGGCAAACTGAATCATTCGATCTCCCTTTTGAGGTGAATGACCCGTTGTTTCTATATCAACAATTGCATACGTAGGGCTTTGCATTAATTCATCAGCTCACAATTCAATAATCTTTCTCAAAAATTGTATCATAAATTGGGGCGAAACAGGTGTAACTGCCCTTTAATATGAACGTCTACTCATAAAAGGAGGCTAATAGCCGATGAAGAAATGGATGAAGGGTTTCATTGTAGTATCACTTCTGTTATCGACCGCTGCTTGTAATGCTGAAACACAAATATCTGTTGATAATGATACACAGGACGGCGATCCAGCTGCAATCCAACTTACTACGCAAGTGGAAGGTAAATTTGTAGGTTTTATGGGAGATGATGCTGTCACTATATTGTACGAAGGAAAGGAAACCACATACAGAATTGCAGAAGATGCTACAGGAGATTTAGATATAGTTAAAGCTGGAGACAATATCGCCTTTTCGACGAAAATGGTAGATGGTAACAAATTGATTGATACACTTCGATTGAATTGAAAAACCTTTGATGTCATTTGCATTCTAAAACTATCGATTTCCGTTTCGGGGGTGAAGCCATTCGCGAGCATCCTCGGGCCAATAGAATATTGATCACGAGGGAGTTCCACAATATTAAGTAGTAAGGTCCACCCAGGTAGATATGCGCATTCCTTATTGGTTGGGTTGAAGATTTATTAATCAATTGTTTTTACTTCAAATTTCATACGATCCAAATCCCAAATATCATCATCAGTATTCGAAAAGACTGTTACCTCAAGTTTCTGTCCTATTGTATACGCTTGAACTTTATCAACTGGAATTTCATATACATTCCCTTTTTTTCTACCTTCAGAGGCATCGTATTCTTTCAAAACCAGCATTTCATCTTTTATTAGTATCTCCTGCACGGTTCCTGTGAACGTAAAGTTTTCTTGATACGTGGAACAACCTACAATGAATAGCAAGTTCAACAATAATATAGTTGAATAAATGAGTGCTTTTTTAGTATTCATCATTATAAAACCCCTTTTCAAAACCAGATCATATTTTCACTTCGTACCACTAACAATTAGGTCTGCTGTTTCAAATGGTCTATGCTCTTGAACATAAGCATCTTCTGAAATCATCCAATTATTTTCCCACGTATCACGTGCTTCTTCTCCGTCTCTTTCAAGACCTCTTGCAAGTCTAATTTCTCGTGGACAATCAACCCATATTTTCAAATCGTAATTATCTGCAAGCTCTCTACGAGTTGAGTACACACCTTCTATTATGACAGTTCCTCCAACTGGAACAGTATGCCATTCTGCTAAAGAATCGGTATTCCAGTCATATCTCTGATAGTTTCCCTCTAGATTTTGACTTATAGGTTCAAGCACTTGACTAAGTACTCGTTTCCAATCTAAATCTGCACCAATAGACTTTGATTGTTTACCTGGCTGTTGAGAGGTTGGGAGGTAAAAATCATCCATATGTACAACAGTTACATTTGAACTTTCTTCTTGCAATTTAGCTGCTAAAGTACTCTTGCCTGACCCACCACAACCATCTATTCCAATTATCATAGTCAATTGTTTTTTAGGGTTTTTTTCCATTGCACTTACGATTTGATGAAACGTATTATATTCTTCATTTTCAGGATTCACTAAATCACCACTTTCAATCTTAAATTAATATTTTGACCATTGTATGAAAGCTACCAACAGGTGGATAATCTTTGATTTCACCGACCACATTATATTCTTTTATTTCATAAAAAGTACGTGCTTGAAATTCAAAAGTAGTAAATAGTGCTTTCTTTGCACTTTTTTCTATAGCTATCTTTTCCGTCTGATCAAGCAAAGTTTCATCGTAAAGAGTCGTTCTGTAATGACAATGATTATTTATTTTTAATTTCTTCTAATAAAGAAATAACCTTTTCATTTGTTTAATTATTGTTTGATTTTGCTTTGTTAGTTTTGTGAAATCAAATAGATAAACTATTAGTATTGCTACTATAAGGAATGCCATATATTCACCTCTTCTATTAATTTTCCCCAAGCTTAAAATATGTGGCATGTATGCAAACATGTCCGAATTAGTTCTTCTAAAAGTATACTAGTGTGTCTGAGGGGAGTGTTGTTATGAACCTAGATAATGATTTCGATTTGTTAGTCAGGATTGTTCGAATCAACGTATTTTAAAGGAACTAGATGACACACAAAATCAACTTATTTTCCTCCTATGTTAAATTCACGATTTTTTGAATGACAGACTGAACATCATCTGCATCCTTAATTATGAATAAATAGTCTGCTTCACCTTCTGTTGGCTCTATCACCTTCCCTTGATTCGTCTCATTGTGTTGTCGAGTAAGTACTTCTTCGAAGGTTGAAACAGTTCTTAATATGGTTGTACTTCGGTGACTGTGATTAACCCGATCTTTAAGAACCTGTTCAGGGATATTGAAATTCACAATGATTGTGGTAAATCCTTGGCTTTGTAGATGTTCAAGTAATTTCAATCGACCGCCTCGATTGCGATTTGAGTTACAAAGAATGAGATGGCAATTCGTCTTATTAACTGTATAATCAAGAATTGTTTGTGTGATTGCGTACTTAATCGAATTTTCCCCTTGTTTTGGCAATATGTTTTGATAATGCTTTTGAAGGAATTCTGCATGGTTATCTTGATCAATCACAACTGAATTCTGCATTTCTTTTTCTAATGATTTTGCAAATGTAGTTTTGCCACTATGGGTTTTACCAACTGTCATAATTACGAATCTATTCATCATTGGAACTCCTTTTGTATTTAAAATAATTGCTAGAGATTTGCTCCGGTATAAAAGTATATTTTTATATTGAATAGTACAGGTGATTTCCATTTCAGGCGGACGCTTTCCGCGGGCGGTCCATGAGCCTCCTCGTCGCACGAAAAAACCGTGCCTGTGGGGTCTCATCTGGACACGCTTATTCCGCAGGAGTCGCCACCTTCCATTTCAATCACTTGTAAATATATTTACTTTCACCATTAAAAATTTCGCATCAATTTGAACAAACTACGATTATTATCACACGTCTTTTTCGATGGTGTCCTATTGACTTTATTCGACTTCTCTTATGGAATTATGTTGGACTTCTATTTCACTACCTTTTATTTAACTCCTCTATGACTTTGACAGCTTCATCCACGTTATGAACGCCTTTTATTTCAATTGGTAGGTTCATTGTCTTTTTAACTTCTATTGCTTGATCAAGGTTAGCGGATGGAATAATTATATGAGAGAACCGATTTTCATTGGCAATCAGCATTTTTTCCTTTATTGCAGCCACCTCAATTACCTTCCCTCT
>JBFELW010000048.1:0-9249 GCA_041551995.1 Paenisporosarcina sp. | reverse complement strand
TTAAGTTAATCATTTTACAAAAGGTGCTTGAATTCCTATGAATATGGGTAAAGAGAGATAAGACTGAATATATATAATAGTATGAGTTTTTTCTATTATTCACTATTCTGGAAGAGAGGGTGGTCCAATGTTCCAATCCTACCAAGTAAAACCTTTTTTTGATGAAATGTTTGATGAAAGTTGTATTCCAAAAAATCACTACCAAAAAGTATATGATATGTTACATACCTTTTCAGAAGAAGAGTTGAAAGAAAAACATGAAACGGCACAACTTTCTTTTTTAAGGAAAGGAATAACATTTACCGTATACAATAATAATGTAGGCGATGAACGTACAATGCCATTTGATTTTGTTCCCATCATTATACCTCCAGAAGATTGGGGAATTATTGAAAAAGGAATGATTCAAAGGACTGAAGCTTTGAATAGATTTATAGATGACGTGTACCATGACCAACAGATTGTTAAAGATGGAATTATCCCTGCAAAACTAATTGAGGATAATGAATACTATTATGCAAATCAAGTCCAAGGACTAAAAATTCCTTTAAATAATCATATATTCTTAGCAGGAATTGATTTAATTCGCGATGAAGAAGGAAATTATTTAGTTCTAGAGGACAATCTACGAAATCCTTCAGGGATGTCTTACGTATATCAAAACCGATATGTAATGAGACAAGTCTACCCCGAGTTTTTTGCGAAGCACTCCGTTCAGACCTTAGAACATCAAATGGCATTTTTTCACCAAGCCATTATGGATCATGCACCAAAAGAAATTGTAAATCCTAGAGCGGTTTTACTTACTCCAGGAATGTATAACTCAGCCTACTATGACCATGTGTTTTTAGCGCAGCAAATGGGATTACAATTAGTAGAAGGACGTGACTTAATCGTTAAAAACGATATGGTCTATATGAAGACGATCCGTGGATTGGAGCAGGTTGATATTATCTATCGTAGAATTGATGATAACTATTTAGATCCTGAGGCTTTTCTAGAGGATTCTTCTCTAGGCGTGGCAGGATTACTTGAAGCATACAAACAAGGAAACGTAGCCATTTTGAATGGAATCGGAAATGGTGTGGCTGATGATAAAGCCATGTACGTTTACGTCCCGGATATGATTAGGTACTATTTGAAGGAAGAACCAATTATCGGTAACGTTCAAACATATCGTCTGGAAGATCCGATTCAAAGGGATTGGGTATTGGAGAGGTTATCCCAGTTAGTTATAAAAAACGTAGGTGCCTCTGGAGGATATGACATGCTTATAGGCCCGCACGCAACGGAGCAGGAAATTGAAATCTTCCGTGAGAAGATTATTGAGAAACCGCATCAATATATTGCACAACCGACCATTAAATTATCTAGAGCGCCTGCATATCAAGGAGAAGAATTCTACCCCTGTCATGTGGATCTTCGTGTTTTTGTTATTAGAGGAACGGAGACGCATGTTTTCCCGGGAGGTTTATCACGAGTTGCATTGAAAAAAGGATCCCTTGTAGTAAACTCATCGCAAGGTGGCGGAGGAAAAGATACATGGGTGATGAAGTCAGGAGTGGTGGACTGATATGTTAAGTCGAGTAGCAGACTCACTCTATTGGATGGCCCGTAATATTGAAAGGGCAGAGTTGAATGCCAGAATTTTAGATGTCCACTTAACCCAAATGGTGGAGACTTCCTTAGAAAATTCAATTGATGGCAAGCAGTGGAAGATTGTGTTTGAAGTTTCTTCAACAAAAGAAGAATTTGCTGAGTGCCTCCTTCTTCGTTCAAAAGACCAAGACCAAGATCATGATATGTATTTCATTAATTTTTTAGCATTTGAAGAGAATAATGTGAACTCAGTATTGTCATGTGTACGTCTAGCGAGAGAAAATGCACGTATGAGTAGAGACCATATTCCAAATGAATTGTTTGAGGTGTGGAATGATGTCTATCTATATGGGCAAGATGCAGGAAGAGGACCTTCTTCAATACAGCATATTAGATCATTTTTACGTAAAGTGAAAACGGCTTCTTTAACAGCCCAAGGAATCGTTGAGTCCGGCATGTCCCGTGGTGTTCCTTATAGAATGATGAAAACCGGAAAATGGTTGGAAAGAGCAGAAAAAACGGCTCGCATATTAAATGTCGTGTGTGAGCATACACGTGAGATACAACTTGCTTATAAGGGTGAAGATTACTATGCATGGTTATCAGCATTACGAATGGTAAATGGATATGAAGCTTATCTGAAAGTAAACAAACCCAAAATGGACCCAAAAACAATTCTGACGTTTTTAATAACGAATGTTACTTTCCCAAGGTCTATTGCTTATAACATGAATCATGTACGGGCAGCGGTAGATATTCTTGAAAATTCAAAAGTAACCGGTTATTCTGAAAACCTCTACCAAGCACTTAATCAATTAATTCACGGATTCGATGAGATGAGTATCAGAGATTTAAATACTGATGAAATGCTTTCGTTTCTCAATCGATTCCAAAACCATTGTAATGAGATTGGTCACATTTTCTCGATGACATATTATTTAATTGAACCTGATTCTGCACAAGTAAATATACAATCAGTAAACAGTACCGAATTTAATGAAAGGACATCATCATCTATGAAATACAAAATAGAACATACAAATATTTTCGATTACGATACCATGGTCGATCAAAGTATGAATTCAATACGGTTAAAACCAAGGACAGATGAGTGCCAACGATTGCTTTCATACCGTGCTGAAATTACACCGGTTTCCCTAACCAAAGAACATACAGATTTATGGGGGAATAGTGTAGAATCATTTTTCATTGCTAATCAACACAAGCATTTAGAAGTGAAAACTACTTCAGTTGTGAGTGTACAAAAAAGTCCTTTTATACATCGAATAGATTATTCACCTGAAATGAGAGAAATTTTCCATTCTTCTTTATTTATAGACCACTATTTGTCTTTTTTAAGTAACACTTCGTACACCTACTTAACGGGGGAACAAATGAAAAAAGTCGATCTCGAGGTTGGGGAAATGATTAATCCAGTTCAGTATGCCATTCATGTAATGGGTTATGTACATAATCATTTTACATACAATGGTACTTCTACTGATGTTTCCACTAAAGCAATGGAGTCATTTGAAATGAAGATGGGTGTTTGCCAAGATATTACGCACGTCATGTTGGGAATATTGAGAGCAAGATCTATACCAGCAAGGTATGTAAGCGGATATCTATATGTAGGAGAAAATTCAGCACTCATTGGTGATGCTGCAAGTCATGCGTGGGTTGAAGTAATGGTCCCAGGCATTGGATGGGTTGGATTAGATCCAACAAACAATGTGGAGGCATTGGAAAACCACATCCGCGTTGGTGTTGGTCGCGATTACGGTGATGTTAGTCCAATACAAGGAATATATCGTGGCGGCAGTCATACCCTTGACGTGAAAGTCTCTGTTAGCTTAGTCGACCAATGATTAGACATCACATAAATCATTTTACGTGCTAAAAAACGTAATAGTTGGCATAATAGAGCAAATGAAGCGTAAAGGATGATAGATGATGAGTAAATATAAAGAAATTTCAACTTTGCTAGAATGGGAAGAAGTAGTACAAAAATCTAAAGAAAAACCAGTGTTAATTCTAAAACATAGTACAACTTGCCCGATTAGTGCAGCAGCATACAAAGAGTTCACATCTATTGACACTGACTTAGATAGTTATCTGGTTAAAGTAATTGAAAGTAGACCAGTATCAAACGAGATTGAGCGTAAAATAGGTATTCAACACAAGTCACCTCAAATCCTATTACTAGCAAATGAAGAAGCAGTTTGGCATGCTTCTCATTGGGATATTACCGAGTCGAAAATTGCTCAAGCTATAGGTTAATAAAACAGATACTAAACCCACTTATTCAGTAAAGTGGGTTTTATTAAATTCCTCAAAATTATTCAAATTCGTATGTTTTTTCTCTGCTGTTATAGTAAACTTCTTGTATGTAGTAGAGTGAAATACTGTAAGGGAAGTGTTTATAATGAAACCAATTCAGAAAGTTGGTCAATATTTAATAGATCATGCAGAAGAAATTATTGGCGAAATGATAAAATTTGCACTTGAAACAGTTGAATTTGAAGTAACCGAGGAAATGATTAAACAATCTATTAAACAAAACATTGAGTTTTTAGTGCTTATAGCTGAATCACTTAATGAGAGTGATGAAGCGGCTGCGGAAGAATTACTAGAATGGAGCAAAAATAACGGCGAACAACAAGCGTCCTTACTCGCACGATTGTCTGAGGTTCTTAAAACATATCCATCTCAGCGATTAATGTATTTGCAGCAGATTACGAAAATCTCCATAGAGCATGGTTTAACGACTGAGGATGTAGTTACGATTAATAATCGTGTGAGTTATTTACTCGATGTTAGTATGACAGAAACAGTATTGGCATACGAGGCATACCGTGATCGACTCATGAACGAACGTCAAAAAGAAATTAACGAACTTTCTGCCCCAATCGTGCCGATTCACCAAGGCATAGCTGTTTTGCCGTTAATTGGTGTAATTGATACTCCTCGTGTGCAGCATCTTTTGAACGTTGTACTACCTAACATCTCTACAGTTGAAATAGAACACTTAATCATTGATTTCTCTGGTATTTTAACAATAGACGAAGAAGTATCACAGCATATCTTTACCATACATAATGTGCTGCAACTCTTAGGCATTCACACACTTTTCACAGGGATTCGACCAAACTTGTCCATGGCCATGGTAAAAGCCGGTATTAATTTCACCTCTTTTAACACGTACGGTAGTGTAAAGCATGCAATTATTAGTATAAAGTAAAAATTGACCTATAAAATAAACAATTCAATTCCTACATTTAATTGAGTGAAATTTGACTATACTAGAAATAAAATGACATGGTGATACCCTTTAGCGAACAAAATTAGATTAAAAGCGGGTAATATGGTACCATTACACTCTAGATATAGTGAGGACGTGACTGAATATGATTAAAATTGAAATACCTAAGCCAGATTTAGTAATTAGACAGCGTAAACAAGAAATGAAAGAAAATGAAGTTGAAATTCCATCTGTATATGGTTTTATTGATTTCCATCAGATTCCCCGTGACAAGGGTGGCATTATCATGTTCTTTAATAAAGAACATGAGTTGTTATTCGTTGGTAAGGCACGCAAATTAAGACAACGTGTGAAAAAACATTTTGAGGATAATGTATCTCCTCTTAAAGGTCATCGTGAAGAAGTAACGAAGATTGAGATTCTCTTTGTAGAAGATGCACTTGATCGTGAAATTTACGAAACCTATGCCATCAATAAATTTGTTGCAAAATATAATGTAGATAAAAAATTCGCACATTAATATGTAAAAGGCCACCCTTTAAAGGGTGGCCTTTTTCGTTTTAAAGTAATTATATTTTCGTTGTAAAGATATAGTACTTGCGTTTTAAAGTAACTTAATTTACTATTTAGAGTAATAAGGGGGTTATCTAATGGATGATATTCGTTTAAATGTAGCATTGCTTAGAAGAAAAGTTCCGAACTTGACCACGGCTGCTAAATCAATTGGCATTCGACCTGCAACTGTATCCAATTTATGTACCGGTAAAATTGATCTGGGCAAGGCTGAAGTCCGTACTTTAGTTGGTCTAGCATCACTTGCCAATTGTTCACTTGATGAATTGATTATTCGAGGGGAGAAACTGAACATGATAGAAACTCAGATTAAAACTTTAGATTTCTTTGCACCACTTGTAAAAGGAGGAACGACTGGAATTGTTGCTCGAGCTGGTATGGGTCAAGTTGTCATTTTAGCTGAGTTAATGCATCGTTTTAAAGAGAGCGATTACACAACAGTCTTTTTACTGCCTAAAACCAATCATCCAGAACTTGAAGGAACAACTGAATTAGCCGATAAAGTGACGACGACAATTGAAGAGGCGTTCTCAACCTTATCTTCCCTAAGTGGGGATGTCATATTCATTACTGATAAGAGTTATATTGTGTCTGGAGAATTATTCGATTTGCAAGAGAAGCTAGTATCAGAACGTATACAAAATTTCACAACAATTCTCGTGGATTTATCGGGAGAAGTTGTTGACGAAGAGATGCCATATGGTCCACTCGAAACGCTCTGGCAACTTGATGCAGATTTGGCAATACGACACCAATTTCCAGCAGTCCATCCTATTTATTCAACCTCTTCCATTTTGGAAGGAATTGACTTAGACCAACGTCATTTTATTTTGAGACAACGAGCTCAAAAAATATTAAGACGATACCGTGAATTAAGATCCGTAGTAGCTGTTCATGGTTTGGAGAAAATTCCATCAACGGAAATGGAAACCTATGGACGCGGGGAAAGACTGGAAGCCTATTTTACTCAACCATTCTTTGTAGCAGAAACTTTTACAGGACAGCAAGGTAAACAGGTACCAATGTCACAAACATTGATAGATGTAGAACAAATTTTAGAAGGTAAAGTAGACAGCTTATCTGTTGAAGAACTACGTTATTGCGGGAGTATTGGAAAATAAATAATAAATGAGTGGGGTTTATTTTCCACTCATTTTTTTATTTAGTATAAATATTCTGAATTTAACCAACATAAAATAGAGGATTATTCGATTAACGTAGCGAAAAAGAGTAGGAGATGGATGAAAAAAGGATTCACTAAAGGGGAGGAACTCTGATGACGTTTAAAGTCCAACGAATTGAAGATTTGAAGAAGGTCGACGTATCGAAGTTGGTAACGGAAAGTGAAGAGGAAGGTTACCGTTTCTTATCTCGTTTAGTACATGACTATGAAGATGGATCCAATACGTTTAACAAAGATGGTGAAGCACTTTTTGGAGTTTGGGATGGACCAGAACAACTTATAGCTATTGGTGGTGTCAATCAAAATCCATACTCTGAAAACAAAGAGGAAGCTCGTTTACAGAGATTTTATATTTTGCAGAGTGCTAGAAGACAAGGTGTAGGTTCACAATTGTTATCAGAGCTAAAGAATCATGCAAGAGAAAGTTTCAAAGAAATCAGCTGTAAAACGGAATCTGCTAAAGCGGATGCATTTTACCGTTACAATGGATTCGAAGCTGTACATGAGACACCTGATACGACACATGTTTTAAAACTTGTTTAATTGATATAAAAAAGGAGGATACGCTGTTCGTTAAGCGGATCCTCCTTTTATTTTCAGTTAAAAGTGTGGTTTTAACTTTTGTGTCTGGTGATTTTTAAATAAATCCGAATCAATGCTAGGATGCCTAACACGCTAGAAGATACCCAAACAAAAAGAATGGATAATTCAAGACCATTATGACTATCAGTAGTAATCATTGATTGTTCCATAAATAAAGAATAAACGAACGGAAAACTAACACCCAAGATTAGAAAAATGAATACAAGCCCTCTCCATCTTGATACAAGTGTACTGGAATAAAGAATGGCACCTATAATTAGCGGGATCAGAACTTGTAGTAATAGAATCATTATATTTAATGGATCTAACATGCGCCACTCTCCTTTACTTATCTCATACTATGTTTGACTCTACTAAAATAAAACTGAAATGTTAGATTTGTTGATGTGAAAAATAAATAGTTAGATGAGGATATGATGAACATCGAGAATTTAAAAGTTGAGACAGATCGTCTATTAATAAGGCCATACATTAAAGGTGACTATACAAATTGGCTAACAGAACATGAGGGGAGAAAACGGACTCAGAACTTATATGATAATGGCTATAAAGATATGTCTTTATCAACTGAAAAATGGTTTGTTGAATGGATATCACATTTCCATGAACGTGCGTTAAAAGATGACATGTATGTTCTGGGCGTGTTTCGAAAAGAAGATGGTGTCCATGTAGGAAAAATAGAGCTATTTACGATTTTAAGAATGGATTATCAATGGGCGATGATGGGTTACTCAATTCTTAATCAGTATTGGAGAAATGGGTATGGGCTCGAAAGTGTAGTAGCAGCAAAGGATATGTTTTATGAAAAACTTGACTTTCATCGGATCGAGCTTCATATTAACACAGACAATCATCCATCTATTCAACTAGCAAAAAAAGCTGGATTTCAATATGAATGTACTAGAAAAGGATTTTCCTATGAAAATGATGAATGGCAGGATTTTTTAATTTATTATCAAAACAAAAAAGGAATGTGAAAATTGTCGTGATAAACTTTATGGATACTTTACAACAGATAAAAGATAAAAAGATTAAAGCGGTTCCCCAAGAATTAATTGATCAAATGATTGCTAACATCGGTTCAACTAATCCCATACTAAGAGACAAAATGATTTACAGCGCTTTTTGGACGTTAGTAAATGATGAGGTTTTAACAAAATTACAATTCGAGTATGTACTAAATGAGCTATTGAAGAAGCAATTAATAACTTTAGACATTGAGAAAACCATGAGCGATTCGGTATTCACTCGTTCTTTTACATCTCTCTTTTATGCGGTAATTCTGTGGTCAGATGGTAAAAAACAAGTAGTTGCTGAAGATCTAATTAGAAGGGTAATAGATACATCACATGAGTATATGGAGAGAGAACAAGACTTAAGGGGCCATGACAAGGTGAAAGGGTGGGCACATGCTGCTGCTCATGGAGCCGATTTGCTTAACGCCATTGCAATGCATCCATTAGCAACTGAAGATGATGCAAAGAAAATACTTCAACATATCGCACGATTTGTATCGATTGCTGAAGGTTATCGGGATGATGAAGAAGAACGGTTGGCACGTGCGTTTGTAACAGTAACAAAGCACCATTTGACAGAAGAGATCATAATGGAATGGGCTTTAGAACTTGAACAATCTTTGAATGAAAGAAAAGATAGCAACCCAGATGACTTGCAACCTTACTATGCGCAGTTAGCCTATAAGAATTTTTTGAAATCCTCGTACTTTTTATTAGAAAGGGTAAATGAAAGTAAAAAATTAAAAGATGTTATTCAAAAAATTGTCTTGAACATGATGTATTGATCCATGAAAGAAGCCTTATATTGTTTTGCAAGTACTCGGCTCACCTAGTTTGTGGTATATTTATCCATATTATGCGGAAGGGGGATCTATTGTGATATTACATACCGAGGTAAGGGGTAAAGGGGAGCCAATTGTGTTTCTCCATACAGGCTTGCAAACAGGGGTAACAGATTTCGAATACCAAAGACAACATTTTGAACATTCGTTTAAGGTAATTCTTCCGGATTT
>JBFELW010000047.1:0-9389 GCA_041551995.1 Paenisporosarcina sp. | reverse complement strand
TGATAGCAGATTGTGTTGCTACCACTCCTTCAAGACCTTTTGTTGATGTCATAGGTATCGCTCCCTCTTTTAAATATAATACACCGTTCCACATAAAAAAATGCAGAATGATGGCTCATCTGCTTTTATGAACCTAGTTATCTAATCGCTTACATTGCCATTATAATCAATTTTGACGTCTTTGTGAATGGAAACGCTCGTTTTTCGAAAAAAATCATGAAAATCATGAAATATTCTCTTAAAGCAGAAATATTACGTTTAAGTGATATATACCAAATAAATAATGTAGTCTAGACATTTGGAGGTGAAAAATTGTTTGACTCTGTAGCAAGTTTCCTGAAAAAATGGACACCAATTATCATTATTATTATCATTGCATGGTTAATCTATCCTGTGACAATTGCTATCTTATTATCTTACTTTTTTCATCCAATCTTGAAATTGATTCATAAACTAACCCGGTTACCCAGATGGATAATAGCTGTATTATTCGAGAGTGCTTTATTAGTGTCTATCATCCTTGTAGCATCAATGGTAGTTAAGGAGCTTTTTGAAATTATCTACCCACTCAGATTTCATTTAGAGGAATTACAAGTACTTTTTCATGCAAATAAAGCAAATTGGCAATCTGGCATTGAGGCCTTATCCATGGTGAGTGAGGGTGTACTTGAAAAAGTCACATTATTTATACAACATTTACCTGAACAATTTGTTGAAACCTTCATCTTTTTAATTGCCCTCTTCTTTTCTTTACAAGAATCCTTAAAGTCTCGGACTTGGTTTTTCATTTACATACCTATCACGTCAAGAAAGATTTTGAAACCATTATTTCTGAAAGCGACAGATTTATTCGAAAAGTTTACTAAAGTTGAACTATTATTATTTATCACGACATTCTTGCAATTAGCCATTGGATTTTATATTTTACAATTTTCTTCTCCGGTTGGACTTGCCTTTTTAATTGCTTTTGCTGATATATTACCGTTTGTAGGTACAGGTATCATCTTACTTCCAATGGCAACCTTTTTTATATTAACAAAACAAACAACTCTTGGCGTTATTATCATCTTACTTTATGCATTTATATTATTAACTCGTCAACTACTAGAATCTTTTTTATGGGCAAATACCATGCATATTCGTGCCGTTCATGTCTTTTTCATCACAGCTTGCTCACTCTTATTGTTTGGAGTGCCAGGTATATTACTCAGCCCATTTCTATTACTTACCGCAGTCCACTTACGGCAACATCAATGGTTTACATCACAATGATTTGTCCCTTTTTCATTTTAGAACGTATCCATTTATAAACAATCGGTTTGAACAGCTGTCTAGTTCGTGAAAATAGAAACATGAATCCAAATAAATCGGTTACAAAACCAGGAGATAATAACAATAGTCCTCCTGCGAATACAAATAACGCATTGACCATTGCGTCACCTGGAGCTTGAAAGTTCTTCATTTGTAGTTGTACATCCCGTATGGCTTTTAAACCTTGCGTTTTTGCTAAAAAAGCTCCAAGAATACCTGTGGTAAGTATGATTAATAGGGTTAAAGGTAATCCAAAGGTTTGACTGGACCATAACAAGATCCCTATTTCAATTACAGGAACAACGATTAAAGTTAAGACTAACCATTTCATATTGACATCTCCTAAAAAAATGGCCCCAACACTTTTGCGTTGAGGCATTTTTTATTATTTATAAAACACTAGCATGACCAAGGTAGATCACACCGGACTCAGCATCCATTGTAATATCTTGACCGTTTTTTATAAGCTTCGTAGCATCTTTCACCCCAACAATGACAGGAATCCCTAAGCTCAATCCAACCACAGCAGCATGGCTAGTTAAACCACCTTCTTCAGTAATTAACCCTGCACATTTTTCAATAGCTGGCATCATTTCTTTGTTTGAACCAATTGTCACAATAATCGATTCCTCAAGATTTGCTTGTAATGCTTCCTTCGCATTATTCGCTACTACCGCATGCCCATAGGATACAGATTTTCCAATACCTTGCCCTTTGGCTAAGATATCACCAATCAAATGAACTTTCATCAAGTTGGTTGTGCCCGCTTCACCTACTGGAACACCAGCTGTAATGATGACTAAATCTCCATGTTTCACGTAATTATGCTTCAGACTTTCTTCTACCGAAAGGTCTAAAATCTCGTCAGTAGAACCAACTTTCACACCAACAATTGGATAGACTCCCCATACTAGCGTAAGTTTTCTAGAAGGTTGTTCAGTTGAAGTTACCGCAATAATAGGTGCTCCTTGACGATATTTGGATATCATCTTGGCTGTATGACCACTTTCAGTCGGAGCAATAACAGCTTTCACTTTTAAGTTAATAGCAGTATGTGCTACAGCTTGACCAATAGCATCCGTCATATTGACACCTTTATTTTTGCTTTTTCCTGACACAATCGCTCGATAATCTAAAGCGTCTTCTGTTCGGATTGCAATTTTATCCATTGTTTTAACTGACTCAACTGGATACATACCTGCAGCTGTTTCACCAGA
Organism: Paenisporosarcina sp.; assembly: GCA_041551995.1. Taxonomy (GTDB): domain Bacteria; phylum Bacillota; class Bacilli; order Bacillales_A; family Planococcaceae; genus Paenisporosarcina. The sequence goes on along the minus strand of JBFELW010000047.1, from coordinate 6,861 downwards.
TAGCATGATTGCATCTGTACCGTCAAAAATAGCGTTAGCTACATCACTTGCTTCTGCACGTGTCGGTCTTGGATTACGTTGCATAGAATCCAACATCTGTGTTGCTGTAATGACTGGTTTACCGGCTACATTACATTTTGAAATCAAACTTTTTTGAACTAAAGGAACCTCTTCTGCTGGAATTTCTACACCTAAATCTCCTCTAGCCACCATTAAACCATCAGATACCTGAATAATTTCGTCAATGTTGTCTACGCCTTCTTGGTTTTCAATCTTCGGGATAATTTGAATATGAGATCCACCATTTTTTTCGAGGAGCTCACGAATTTCCATGACATCTTTTGCTCTTCTTACAAATGAAGCTGCAATAAAATCAACATTCTGTTCAATTCCAAATAAGATATCTTGTGCATCCTTCTCTGTGATTCCAGGTAATTGGACCGATACACCTGGAACATTAACGCCTTTTTTGTTTTTCAACGTACCTGCATTATAAACTTCAGTATGAATCAGGCCCGCTTCTAGATCCGTACTTTTCACTCGAAGTTCAATTAATCCATCATCCAATAAGATAATTGACCCTTTACTTACATCCTCGATGAGGCGGTCATACGTAATTGAGAACATCTCATTATTACCTAGAGTTTCTTTCATCGAAATGGCTAAAGATTGTCCAGTTACTAATTCAATCGCACCTTTTTCCATTTGATGTGTGCGGATTTCCGGACCTTTTGTATCTAGTAAAATCCCAACAATTTTACCTGTTTTTTTAGAAGCTTCACGAATTCTTTTTATACGTTCTCCATGTTCTTCATGATTACCATGCGAAAAATTTAATCGTGCTACATTCATTCCTGCCTCAATTAATTGTTCAAGAATTTCTGGGGTTTCACTTGCTGGTCCAATGGTACAGACAATTTTCGTTTTTCTCATTGTTGTATCCTCTCCAATACGTTATATGGATAGTTCTTTTGAAAGTTTGTACATAGATAAATCCGTTTCGTGCTTTCCTTTGAAAGCCTCTATCATAGAATAGTCTACCACTTGGTGATTGTGCATGCCAACAGCTAGTCCTCCTCTTCCTTCCATGAGAACTTCAACTGCTCTAGCTCCAAATAGACTGGCTAGAACCCGATCTCTTGCTGTTGGTGAACCACCACGTTGAATATGCCCAAGTACCGACACTCTTGTTTCAATATTGGCATGTTTCATCATCATGTCCGCCATCTCATTTGCCGTCATGGCTCCCTCAGCTACAATAATAATACTATGTTTCTTTCCACGTTCATGACCACTTTTCAAACGAGAAATAATGTCTTCTAGATTGAAAGGGTCTTCGGGAATCACTATGGTTTCTGCACCACCTGCTAACCCAGCCCACAAAGCCAAATCACCGGAGTCTCTTCCCATCACCTCAACAATGAAGGTTCGCTCATGCGATGTTGCCGTATCTCGAATTTTATCAATCGCCTCAATAACTGTGTTTAGAGCCGTATCAAAACCAATGGTATAATCCGTTCCTGGAATATCATTATCAATTGTGCCTGGAACACCTACTGATGGAAATCCTTTCTCGGTTAAAGCCATGGCTCCTCTATAGGATCCATCTCCTCCAATAACAACTAGCCCTTCTATTCCGTGTTTCTTCATCTGTTGTACGCCTTTTTCTTGGCCTTCTTCAGTTATGAATTCTAGACATCTTGCGGAATGTAGTTTTGTTCCACCCCGCTGAATAATATCACCAACTGAACCGAGATCAAGAAGATGTATATTACCAGAAATTAACCCTTGAAACCCGTTTTTAACACCCATAACTTCAAGCCCATGATAAATTCCTTTTCGAACAACAGCTCTAATCGCTGCATTCATACCTGGAGCATCGCCACCACTTGTTAAAACAGCTATTCTTTTCATCAGGATAATCTCCTTTATTTCCAATTTATATGTAAACTATCTTCACATTAACACGATACAAAATATCTGTCAGTTACTATTTATTTTTAGTGAATTTCGGTTAGAATAACCTGTTGTTTTCAGTTACATGTGAACGCTTTATTTCCTGAAGCGTCTCAACGCCTTTCACTACAATCACCTAAACGGTTCAATGTCTGCAGGTATATATAACATATCTTAAATAAAAAGAATCCAGCCATAATATAATCTGCTGGATCCTATCATTTTACACATCAACTTATTTGTCCTATTCCGTAAATTGACCTATTGCTCTAAACTTTTCATATCTCGTATCAATTAACTGCTCTTCACTTAATTTGCAGAGCTCCGTAATTGATCTTTGGAGGGTTTCACTCATGAATATAGCTTGTTGTTTTGGATCACGGTGAGCACCACCGAGAGCTTCTGGAATAATTTCATCAACAATACCCATTGATTTCAGATCTGGTGCGGTAATTTTCATTGCTTCTGCAGCTTTTTGAGCTAAAGCGGCATCTTTCCAGAGGATAGACGCTGCACCTTCAGGGGAAATGACCGAGTATGTTGAGTTCTCCAACATATGAACATGATTAGCAACCCCAAGAGCTAAGGCGCCTCCACTTCCACCTTCCCCAATTACAATACTAATAACTGGTACTTTTAATCCTGACATTTCAAATAGGTTACGTGCTATTGCTTCACTTTGTCCACGTTCCTCGGCAGCTTTACCTGGATAGGCTCCTTTGGTATCAATGAAACAAATAATGGGACGTCCAAATTTTTCTGCTTGTTTCATTAGACGAAGGGCTTTTCGGTAGCCTTCAGGATGTGGCATACCAAAATTACGGCGAATATTTTCTTTTGTATCTTTTCCACGTTGGTGTCCAATTACGGTAATGGCAATACCTTTAAAAGAAGCAACTCCACCAACTATAGCGGCATCATCTCCATACGAGCGATCGCCGTGCAGCTCAATGAAATCTTGAAATAAATCTCTAATATAATCCAAAGTAGTTGGTCGTTCCGGGTGTCGTGCTACTTGTACACGATCCCATGGCTGCATATTCTCATAAATATCTTTTTCGAGTTTAACCAATCGGATTTCTAAATGCTGAATTTCAGAGGTTAAGTCTACATCAGCACTTGCTGTGAATTCTTTCAACTCAATAATTTTATTACGTAATTGAACCACTGGCTCTTCAAAAGTTAACGTTTTCACCATGTTTAAACGGCTCCCCTCGTATGAAGTTTTACTAATGTGGAAACCGTTTGTTTCATATCATTTCGATGTACGACAGCATCTAATTGTCCATGATCAAGTAAAAACTCTGCGGTTTGAAAATTTTCCGGTAATTTCTCGCGAACAGTTTGTTCAATAACTCGTCTACCAGCAAAACCAATCAGCGCTTTAGGTTCCGCAATGTTAATATCACCAATGGAAGCAAAGCTGGCAGAAACTCCCCCTGTAGTAGGGTGTGTCAGAATGGAAATAAATAAATTCCCTTTTTCACTATGTCTTTTAAGTGCAACACTCGTTTTGGCCATTTGCATCAAGGATAATACTCCTTCTTGCATTCGTGCTCCTCCACTAGCTGTGAAAATAATAAATGGTACACCCAGTTTAGTTGCCTGTTCAACTGCACGTGTAATTTTCTCTCCAACAACTGAACCCATTGAGCCCATTCGGAAATGAGAATCCATTATCGCGACAACAATTTTTCTACCGTCAATTGTGCCAACACCTGTTAACACTGCTTCATTCAAGCCTGTTTTTTTAGCATCCAACTTAATCTTTTCTGTATATCCTGGGAAGTTCAGTGGGTTGCCGGTTTGTAGATGGTCATCCATCGAAGTGAATGACTCTTCATCTAAGAATATCGCGACCCGTTCATGAGCAGTCATTTTGTAATGATAATTACAAGGTGTACAGACTTTGTTGTTATTTAATAAGTCTTTTGTTAAGACAATATGGCGGCACTCAGGACATTTTGTCATAATTCCTTCAGGAACGTCATTTCTTGCAGCGGCGTTAGGAATAGTAGCATATTTATGCTTTCGATTTTTAGTGAAAATGTCACGAATCATAGTATATCGCTCCCTTTTGTTAACCCTTCAATCCAAGCATTATATGATAAGATTGCGGTATCTATTTGTCCATCAATCATCGCGGATAGCAATTCAGTAATAACGAGTTGCTCTTCTTCACCAGAGTATCCTTTAAGCGGTTCTTGACCATATTGCTTTAATAAGAACCACATCTTTAATGACAATCGATTATTGGTGGAAATAATAATTTCTCGAATAATATCTTCTCTAGCAATTGTTCCTTCTTCTTGTAAACGTATCAGTAAGCTTTGCCACACAGGTAAATCTCGTAAGGACTTGCTACTAGTGACAATACGAATGGCTTCCATTTCATGCAATTTTCTCGTGTCATGAACATCTTCTAACGATTTAGGCTCCTGCATGATAAATGTGGATAAAACTTCAACTAATTGATGTTTTCGATAATCAGTTAAAAATGTTCCCTCTCCACGCCTCGTTTCAATTAAACCCAGAAGCTCCAAACTTCTTAACGCTTCTCTCACAGAAGATCTACCTACTTGAAGTCTTTCAGCGAGCTCTCTTTCTGATGGTAGTTTTCCACCAGGACGGATGTTTTCAGTTTGAATCAAAGTTCGTAATTCACGAACAATTTGCAAATACATTTTAGTGGACGGCGCTTGATTAGTCATCATAACCCCTTTTTATTCCCATTTTTTTCAAAGTGGTCTGACCACTCAATGTGACTATCATACAAAAAAAATCCAGAGGTTGCAATGGTAAATATAAATTAACCCTTACTTCCCTTTGGAAAAACATCATAAATTTAAATTTTTCTTTATACAAAAAAAGCTTTTGGCAGATACCAAAAGCTTTCCCATGTTTATTCACAACTTATAATCAATCATTTCTTATTTTCATCAACTTTTTTACAATAATTTGAGGTTTTCCTTGACGCCACTCCACGTTACCATCAATTTTAATGATTTCTTGTTCCTTTAGTAATAAGTTAACTTGGGCATAATCCTTTGGAAATATTGTGCAAGACACATCACCGGTTTCATCTTGAACAGAAATAAAGGCCATAGACTCTCCCTTTTTTGTTCGAATTCGACGAATCTCTTCAATCATCCCAACAATAATGACACTGCTCCCACTCTTCTTAAAAACGATGTCTTGTATGTCATCCAATGCTACATTCAGTGTTTCTTTCCATCTCCCTACAGGATGACTAGACATGTAAAAACCTAATGTCTCACGCTCATACTGCAACTTCATCATGTCTGGCATTGGTTCTTTTTTAATGTATTTTGGCTTTCCAAAAGAATTTACTTCTCCCTCAAATAAATCGTGTTCTACTTTTGGCCTTACAAGCTCTGCATATTTTACAGTAGCATCTAAAGTCCCTAAGAGTGTAGCCCTGTCCTGTCCGAAATCATCTAAAGCACCAGACTTTATAAGGGGCTCTAAGTTCTTTCGCGAAAAGTTCTCTGCTGATAAACTAACCGCTAGTTCAAACATATCTTGCCAAATTGGACGGGCTAATTTCCGGACGTTCAACAGTTTTTTTAGAAAGTCGTGGGAAACCCCTTTAACTGCAGACAATCCAAGTCGAATAGCGCCATTCTCTACCCGATAAGTAAGACCACTGGAATGTATAGAAGGAGAAAGTAGTTGTAGTTTTTTTTGTTTAACTTCTTGTAAGATTTTCATTGTTTTTTCTGCATTTCCGATAGCACTGGTTAATAGAGATGCATAGAAATAAACGGGATGCTCTGCCTTTAAATAGGCCATCTGATAAGAAATCATACTATAAGCCACTGCGTGACTTTTAGGAAATCCATAATTTGCGAATTGAACAATTAAGTCATATATCTCGTTTGCCTCTTGAAGAGTAAAATTTCTTTCATTGGCTTTTTCCACAAAGTGATTTCGTTCTGCATCTAGAACTTGTCGATTTTTTTTACTAACAGCTCTTCTTAAAATATCAGCTTCTCCAAACGTAAAACCCGCCATTTTAGATGCGATTTGCATAATTTGCTCTTGGTATACAATGACACCATAAGTTTCTTTTAAAATCGGCTCCAATATTGGATGCTGGTAAGTTGTTTTTTCTTCGTTATGCTTCCTACGTTTATAAACCGGGATATTCTCCATCGGACCTGGACGATAGAGTGCGTTAACGGCTACAACATCTAAGAAATGACTAGGCTTAATATCTCTTAAAGCTTGTCTCATCCCATCAGACTCTAATTGAAAAACACCGGTTGTATCACCTTTTTGTAACAATTCAAACGTTTTCTCATGGGTAAGAGGAATTTTCTCGAAATCCAATAATTTTTTTGTATCGTACCAAATCATTGAGCGAATTCTATCTAAAATAGTTAAATTACGTAGTCCAAGAAAATCCATTTTCAATAAACCACTTCGTTCGACGTCTTGCATTGCCCACTGTGTCAAATAAATTCCATCTTGACCAGTTTCAATTGGTACTAGTTCTACTAGAGGGACTGGTGAGAGGATTAATCCTGCAGCATGTGTAGATCCATGCCTAGGTAACCCTTCTAATTCTAATGCTACGTGATACCATTTCTGATGAAGTGGATCAGACTCCAGCCACTTCTTTAGCATCTCTGATTGTTCGACTGCCTCTTTTAGCGTAATCCCAATTTTATTTGACAACTGCTTTGATAACATATCTAAGACGCCACTTTCAAAACCGAATACTCGGGCAACATCACGTGCTGCTGCCTTGGCAGATAATGTGCCAAACGTTATTATTTGAGCTACGTTTGCTTGTCCATATTTCTTTGCAACATACTGAATGACTTCTTGTCTTCTATTGTCCGCAAAGTCGATATCGATATCTGGCATGGTAACTCGTTC
>JBFELW010000046.1:0-9408 GCA_041551995.1 Paenisporosarcina sp. | reverse complement strand
TTTTAGTACATCGTGTATATCATTTCCCTCTGAATCAAAGCCTTTTATAAATTTATTCACCTTTTGACAAGAAGGCCAATCTCCTTCAACGGCAATCAGTGTGAATCCTTTTTCCTCAATCAACCTTTTTGATAATTCCGCTCGAACCGTATAAAACTCAGAAGTACCATGACTCGCTTCTCCTAATAAAACGATTTTAGCATCTCCAATTGCGTCAATAATCGGTGTTAAGTCCTTACTGTTTTCATAGGGTAAGGCATGTTTCTTTATGGATTCTTCAAGAGAATTCATGATGAACACTCCTTTCCTAATAAGTTTGAGTTAAGTAAGAAGTTTTCATTCATATACCATCATATCTACAGAATAAAACAAAAAATATCTTCCATTCTGCACATAAGTGTAGAAAAGAAGATATTTTAAATAAGTTGAATCCATTCCGTTTGATTAAGGTATTAAAAATTAAAATAGTTCCGAAGTAAATAAGACACCCACTTGCAATGGGGATGATTTCGAATGTTTTCCAACAAGCCTTTTACGATAGCAGGACTTAAAGTAGGTTCGACTAGATGGTCTTTTAGGAGGACCAGTGACTCTTTTTCAATAGAATCTTCTATCTCCTCTATTTTCTGTTCCACAACTTCAAGGATTTCTTCCTTCGTCGCTGAATCATCTATAGGTAGTCTGCCCATGTGGACCATCTCGGCTGAAATGAATGGTATGGTCGTGTGTTTCGCTAATATATGTGTTTTTTCTACGAGTGATTGAGATAGTAAATTCAAATCTATCGAGACGTTTTGGAATAAAAATAAATGTGAGTAAATACTGGCAAAGCCTTTAATACAATACATGAGATCATATTTTAGATGTTCAATCTCTTTCCCATACAATCGATCAATCATTGTCATGATCGATTTCTCATACAATTTGTCGTAGGACTGCATTTTTATAAGGAGTTCTTTATTAAAAGATTGCGTTTGCTCCTTCATTAGAACTTTGCCGAAATCAGAGTGTTTATGAAAAGAATTAAAAGTTGTGTAATAAAATTCATGGAACAGTTGCTCATCATCTATGGTGTTTTTGACTACATAGTCAATATCAGCGGTGAATTGCATCATAAAATGGTCAATCAACGCTAGAATTAACTCATCTTTTGATTTGAAGGATAAGTAAAAAGCACCTTTAGAAATTCCGCAATATTCTGTTATTTGTTGGATGGAAGTCGCTTCAAAACCTTGTTTAGCAAAGAGTTCTAACGACTTTTCCATAATTAGTTGTTTTTTTATCATTCTATTTTAATCGCTCCTAATTGAAATCATTGACAATTGACCAGTTAGTCATTACTATAAATAAATGAATAAGAAAAGTCAATTAGGGGTAGGTGTAGTAGTGCAAGGTCTAGTAAATTTTGTATTGAAAAATAAATTAGCAGTTTGGTTACTTACAATTATTATAACAGTATCTGGTATTTATTCAGGTACACGAATGAACATGGAGACAATTCCAGACATTTCGATTCCTTTCTTAATGGTTATGGATGTATATCCTGGTGCGACGCCTGAGAAAGTCATGGAAGAAGTGTCTATGCCTTTAGAAAAAGCGGTAGAAAACCTTGAAGGTGTTAAATCAGTATTTTCAAATTCATATTCAAATGTTGCAAATCTTCAAATTGAATATGAATACGGTATAGATATGGCAGAGGCGAAACTTGCATTAGATTCTGCTTTAGAAGCGGTAACTTTGCCAGAAGGAGCACAAGCACCAACCGTTACAGCAATTAGCATGAACATGATGCCCGTTGTTGCTCTAAGTGTAAGTAGCTCAACTGAAGAGCTTGTTGACTTAACGTCAACGGTATCGGACAGTTTACTTCCGAAAATCGAAAAGATTGATGGTGTTGCTTCTGCAACAATTGCAGGTCAACATATTGAAGAAGTACACCTTACTTATAATGAAGCAAAAATGGCTGAACTTGGATTGACAGAAGATACAGTCAAACAAATGATACAAGCGAGTAATCTAGCTGTTTCATTAGGTCTTTACGAGTTTGAAGAAGGTGAACAAGCGGTTTCAGTAGATGGCAAGTTCATGACAGCAGATGAATTAAACGGAATGCTTATTCCTGTAACTCCATCAGAAACAAATACATCTCCTTTCGTGAAACTTAGCGATATCGTTACTATTGAAGAAGTTGGTAGAGTACAGTCGGTTTCACGTACAAACGGTCAAGAAGCTATTTCAATTCAAATTGTCAAGGGACAACAAGCCAACACAGTTGACGTTGTAAATAGTGTAAAAGAGTTAATTGAAGAAGAAGAGGCAAAAATTGAAGGTCTAAAAATTGATGTAACGGTTGATCAAGGAGCTCCAATTGAAAAGTCAGTTACAACAATGATTGAAAAAGCTTTATTTGGAGGGCTAATTGCCGTATTAATTATCCTTCTTTTCTTACGGGACTTCAAATCAACCATTATTTCAATCGTCTCCATACCAGTTTCCATATTCATGGCTTTACTTTTACTGAATTGGATGGGAATAACACTAAATATCATGACGCTTGGTGCCATTACAGTTGCCATCGGACGTGTAATAGATGACTCCATCGTAGTGGTAGAAAATATTTATCGTCGTCTACATTTAAAAGATGAAAAATTATCCGGTCGTGCACTTGTACGTGAAGCGACAATAGAAATGTTTAAACCCATTTTATCATCTACGTTAGTAACGGTTGCGGTATTCGCACCATTAATCTTTGTTGGTGGAATGGTCGGTGAGTTATTTACACCATTTGCATTGACTATGACATTCGCACTTGTGGCATCACTAATTGTTGCTGTTACCATAGTGCCAGCATTGTCACACTTCTTTTTTAGGAAGAAGTTATACAGTGAGAAAACTGAAAACAGTCATAAAGAAACTGGTAAATTATCTAATTGGTATAAAGGAGTCCTTGCATGGACACTTAACCATAAGATTATTACATCTCTCATTTCCGTTGTTTTATTAGCGGGTAGTTTAGCATTGACGCCATTAATCGGTTTTAGCTTCATGGGTAGTGAAGAGGAAAAAGTGATGTACTTAACGTACACACCTGAAGCGGGCGAGCTAAAGGAAGATATATTAGCTAACATTGAAGTAGTTGAAGAAGAGTTATTGCAACGTGAAGATATAGATATCATTCAGTTATCGGTTACCGAAGCGGGGGATCCGATGTCAGCCATGATGGGTGGCGGCTCTGGCGGGGCATTAATGTACCTTATCTTTGACCCGGAAATGGATGATTTCCCTGCAGCACGTGAAGAAGTAGAAGAGTATGCGTTTAACCTAGGCCAAACAGGCGAATGGAAGAGCCAGAACTTTGGGCCTGCATCGATGTCTACTAATGAAATTAGCTACACATTCTACAGCGAAGATCTAAACAAATTAAATGAATCTGTAGATATGGTAGAGGATATTTTGAAAGAAAATGATGGCTTAGAAAAAGTAACCTCAAGTACAGAGGATGCTTTCGTTGAGTATACATTTCAAGTAGAACAAGATGAATTATTGCAGTATGGTCTAACGACAGGTCAAATCGTTATGATGCTTAGCCCGACGGCATCTCAAGAAATATTGACAACGGTTGAAAAAGATGGCGATACATTAGACGTAATCGTTCAGCAAGCGCAGTCGGAACAACCAAATTCGATTGAAGATATTTTAGCAACAGAAGTACAGACAGCACTTGGTACGACAATGCCGCTTTCTGAACTTGTAACAGTTGAAGAAGGTACTACATTAAATACACTTGCACGTAGTAAAGGTGAATATTACGCAAGCGTCTCAGCAGCAATCCTTGGTGATGACATTTCAAAAGCAACATCTGAAGTAGATAAAGCAATTGACCAATTAGATTTACCTCAAGGAGTTACAATCGACACTGCTGGTGTAGCAGCAGACATGAATGAAACATTTACACAACTTGGTTTAGCTATGCTTGCTGCAATCGCAATTGTGTATTTCATCCTTGTTGTTACTTTCCGTGAAGGTGTCGCACCATTTGCGATTCTGTTCTCGTTACCATTCGCAGTAATCGGTTCATTTGTCGGTTTGTTGATTGCCGGTGAAACGATTTCTGTATCTGTCATGATGGGTCTATTTATGTTAATTGGGATTGTTGTTACAAATGCTATTGTCCTTGTCGATCGAATCATTCATATGGAACGTGATGGGTTGACTATGCGTGAGGCCGTTTTAGAAGCAGGGGCTACACGTCTACGACCAATCCTGATGACAGCATTGGCAACTATGGGTGCATTAATCCCATTAGCCGTAGGTACAGGTGGTGGTGGTTTAATCTCGAAAGGTCTTGGTATTACAGTAATCGGTGGTTTAGCAAGTTCTACGTTATTAACGTTGATTGTGGTGCCGATTGTTTATGAAGTATTATCAAAACTCTTCAAGAAAAACCGCAAAGAAGTAGAAGAAAACTAATGATAAATAGCCTTACGAGATGGAAAGTCATCTTGTAAGGCTATTTTTAATTTTTCTTAGACTATTGTATATAGCTGGGACTCATGTCAGTTTAGACCCATCCTTTTATTCAATTAATTGAATACGTGAATCCTCAAACCACACATGCATTTGCGCTAGATGGGCAAGAAGTTGTGGACCAGTCATTAATTGTCCGAACCAAGGAACTTTAAAGGCTTCTCCTTTAGATTCGACTAATTGAGTAAGTCTTTTTGCATCAAATAATTCATGCAGGATTGAATTCTTATCAGTAAGAAGTTCTTTTAACCATAATTGAACACGATCAGTATAATAAGGGTTATGTGTTTTAGGGTAAGGGCTCTTTTTTCGGAAAAGCACTTCGTCAGGTAAAATACCCTGTAATGCTTTTCTCAAAATTCCTTTTTCACGATTGCCACTCATTTTAATTTCCCATGGGATATTCCATGCGTATTCAACTAGACGATGGTCAGCAAAAGGCACCCGAACTTCTAAACTAGCACCCATACTCATTCGGTCTTTTCGGTCGAGAAGAGTGGTCATGAACCAGGCCATATTTAAATAAAATAATTCTCTTCGTTTTGCATCCGTTCCAGTTTCGCCATCTAGACGGGGTGTTTCAGCAACCGTTTCCAAGTAGGCTTGTCGAGCATAATCCTCTAGGTTTAGTTTCTCTCGCCAATCTTCTTTGAGCAAGGATATTCTTTCATTTGTAGATCGCATCCAAGGGAAGCCGGTACCATTTAAATCTTTAAAATTATGAAACCAGGGATATCCCCCAAAAATTTCATCTGCACACTCTCCGGACAAACTTACTGTGAAATCCTTTTTGACTTCTCTACAAAACCAAAGTAGGGAAGAATCAACATCTGCCATCCCTGGCAGGTCCCGTACATGAACAGCTTCAGTTAAATGATCGATTAATTGGTCTTGAGTAATAATAGACGAATGGTGCACAGTCTCAAATTCGTCAGTTACTTTTTGAATCCAAGGACCATCTGCATTCGGTTGGAACTCATCTGATTTAAAAAATTGGTCATTGCCCTCATAGTCTATAGAATATGTGTGTAGAGGACCTTTGCCATCCTTTTTATATTGATTTGCTGCTATCGCTGAAATGGCACTAGAATCCACACCGCCAGAAAGGAATGTACAAAGAGGTACATCGGAAACAAGTTGGCGTTCGACAGCATCTGTAAATAAGAACCGGACTTTCTCGGCGGTTTCACTTACTGAATCGTTATGCCTTTGACTTTTTACATTCCAATAACGCCAAATTCGGAGACCTTTTCTGGAGACGGTCAGTGCATGTGCAGGGCGCAACTCACTCACCCCATGAAAAACCCCTGAACCTGGTTTTCTAGAAGGACCTACAGCCAACACCTCAGCTAAACCTTCACGAGATAACTCGGGTTTAACATCGGGGTGTGCTAAAAGTGATTTAATTTCTGAGCCAAATAAAAACCCACCTTCTCTTTCTGCATAGAATAGGGGTTTCACACCCATACGGTCTCTAGCAATAAAGGCTTTCTCTTCTTTTTTATCCCATATGGCAAAAGCGAATATCCCATTTAAGTAATCTACACATTGTTCTTTCCATTCGATATAGGAGGTCAATAACACTTCAGTATCTGAATGACCGGAAAAGGTATAGCCTTTTCGTAATAATTCTTTCCGGATATCTTCCGTGTTATATAATTCTCCGTTATAACAAAGCGTGTACGTATTTGAGTCATGTGTTTTGGTCATAGGTTGCTTCCCACCTATGGGGTCGACAACCGTTAACCGTCGATGACCAAAAGCTACATGTGGTTCTAACCATATGTTTTCATCATCTGGTCCTCGTTTGGCAAGTATCTTGGTCATCTTTTCAACTACAGCGAATTGTGTTCGCAAGTCTTTTTGGAAGTGAATCCATCCAGTAATACCACACAAAATCCCTCATCCTTTCTGCCCTAAACTCCTTCGTATACATTATGCAAAAAAACCATTCATCAGTTAAATAAAGAAGATTCTAAATTATTATTGTATGCAAAATTATTAAAGTGGTTGCTAAATGGCATAATATAGTAAACAATTAAATAAATAGATAGAGGTACTTTATTTAACACAGGGGGAGAAAATGAAATGATTACATTTGATCAGTACACGTATAAAAGACCAAATTTCGAGGAAGGAAAAACACGTTTTGAGCAGTTGTTAAAAAACTTTAAAGAGGCAACTTCGGTGGAAGAACAAAGCGAAGCGATTAAGGAAATAAGTGCCTTTCGTGAATCTTTTTCTACACAAGAGAACCTCGCATATATTCGTGCTTCTATTGACACGAATGATGAGTTTTATCAACAAGAAAGAGATCATTTTGATGAAGTGTCTCCACAGCTAGAAGAGTTAATAACGGCTTATTACAAAGAATTGGTATCTTCGAAATTTCGAAAAGAACTTGAAGATAAATGGGGTAGTCAGTTATTTGACATGGCGGACTATTCGATTAAGTCATTTTCACCCGAAATCATTAATTTGCTACAACAAGAAAACAAATTATCATCAGAGTATTCAAAGCTCGTTGCTTCCGCACAAGTAGAATTTGATGGAAAGACCTTAACTTTGGCACAATTAGGACCTTACGCAGAGTCAACAGAGCGAGAGGTACGTAAAAAGGCGATTGAAACTAGAGTGCAATTCTTCCAAAAAAATGAAGAAAAGTTTGATGATATCTTTGATCAATTAGTGAAGGTTCGACACGAAATTGCGGTTACCCTTGGCTATAAAAACTTTGTCGAGCTAGGGTATATTCGTATGATGCGTATAGATTACGACGCAAACATGGTAAAGACTTTCCGGAATCAAGTCCGTGATTATATTGTTCCTCTTGCAAGTAAGTTATATGAGAGACAAGCTGCTCGCATTGGTGTTGATAAGTTGAAATTCCATGATGAATCATTAAACTTTTTGACTGGAAATGCTAAACCTCAAGGGTCACCAGAGTGGATTATCGACAATGGAACGAAAATGTATAATGAACTCTCTCCTGAGACAGGCGAGTTTTTCAGTTACATGACAGATCGAAAGCTGATGGATGTTGAAGCGAAAAAAGGGAAAGAGTCTGGCGGATATTGCACGTTTATTGAAGATTATAACTCTCCGTTCATCTTTTCGAATTTCAATGGAACATCAGGGGACATCGATGTATTGACACATGAAGCGGGACACGCATTCCAGGTTTATTCCAGCCGAAATATAGGGATTCCAGAATATTTGTGGCCAACGTTTGAATCATGTGAAATCCATTCAATGAGTATGGAGTTTTTCACATGGCCTTGGATGGAATATTTCTTTAAAGAAGATACAGAGAAATATAAATTTGCACATTTAAGTGGTGCGCTACAATTCCTTCCTTATGGTGTTGCTGTAGATGAATTTCAACATGTAATTTACGAAAATCCACAAATGACCCCGTCTGAACGGAAGTCAGCGTGGAAGAAAATTGAGGAAATCTATTTGCCTCATCGTGATTATGATGGCAATAGTTATTTGGAAGCGGGTGGCTTCTGGCAACGCCAAGCCCATATCTATAATAGTCCGTTTTATTATATCGATTATACCCTTGCACAAATTTGTGCTTTCCAGTTTTGGAAGCGCTCAATAGAAGAGCAGGAAACAGCATGGCAAGACTATCTGCACTTATGCCAATTGGGTGGATCAAAGTCATTCACAAAGCTGGTTGCAGAAGCAAATTTAATCTCGCCATTTGAAGAAGGTTGCGTCAAGTCTGTCATTGGGACGATTGAAGACTGGTTAAATTCAGTAGATGATAAAAAACTTTAAAATCTGGAGAAGTTGAGAAATATTTTTCTCAACTTCTTTTTACTGAAGAGATATCCTGGAGCGTATACATTAAAAATATGTAATTTTAAAATGCCTTAGGAGTGGATGAGTGTGCAAACCATGTTTCAGTACAATTGGATGGTTAGAGAAGAATGGTTTAAGTGGTGTGAAGGGATTCCAGAAGAAGAACTTTTAAAGGTTAGAATTGGTGGATTAGGGAGCGTATTGCATACATTATTCCACATTATCGATGTGGAGTGGAGTTGGATACGTATTGTGCAAGGGAAGTCTGATTGCCAAGAGAGCTTTTTAAATTATCAAACCTTAGCGCAGGTTAGACAACTTGAAAAAGAATACCGACAAGAGGTAGAAGAATTTGTTGGGGCTTGGGATAGTAGTATGGAAAACTTATTATTTCACGATTGGCAACCCGGTGGAATTGCAAGTACGGATAAATGGGGAGAAATTATGCGCCATATGATTGCACATGAAATCCATCACATTGGACAATTGTCCGTTTGGGCCAGGGAAATTGGTAGGCAACCGGTATCAGCAAATCTGATTGGTAAAGGACTATACATACCACCTACATGATATAGCTCGAATATATTGTTTACAAAGAAAAAAGCAAGACCTAAGTTAAGGTCTCGCTTCAATCAATTCTTTGCTGGCGATGTTAAATTGGTCGAAAGATGAAGGGCCATATGATCCAGACTGGCCTTTAAAAAACCGTTGAAACATGTCTTCTTTTGCACATAATGCCGAACAGTTCTTAGCCGTCATGATGAGTTTTAGATAGGCAGCGAAATAATCTTTAGATAAATTTCCTCCATGGTTAACAACCATTTTAACTCCTCCTGTTTTGTATTTATTGAACTAAAGCTTGTATCTGAATATCATCATTTGAAAAAAATCGATTAATAAAGAGATCTGCGAATTGTATGTGAAACGAAGTTCTCTTTACTGTTATTGGTTTGTGCGCGATTTTCTTTATTGATTTTTCCGACAAGTATTTCCATTTCTTCACGTTGCATAGGTGTTTCCATAAAGAATCTTAGTTTTGCTACCAAGTTCATGTTTATTCAGTCCCTTCCA
>JBFELW010000045.1:0-9604 GCA_041551995.1 Paenisporosarcina sp. | reverse complement strand
TTCTATGATGTAATCGTCATAGACGAGGCCCAGATGATTGCAGACAAGGACCGAGGATTTTCTTGGTATCAAGCCATTATGAAGGCTAATGCTAAAGAAGTTCACATTATTGGTAGCCAGAATATTAAATCCATGCTTTTCGATCTTCTAGAAGGTTCTAACATTGAATTGAATGAATATTACCGAGAAACTCCTTTGGTGGTTGAACAAAGGGAATTTAGTCTAAATGATACGAAGAATGGAGATGCGCTTGTCTGTTTTTCAAGAAGGAAGGTACTTGAAACGGCTTCAATGCTACAAAAGAACGGTCATAACGTTAGTGTCATTTACGGAAGTATGCCACCCGAGAACAGAAAAAGACAAATTGAACGTTTTAATCATGGAGAAACTTCCGTTGTCGTTTCAACGGATGCGATAGGGATGGGTCTGAATCTGCCAATTCAACGTATTGTTTTCCTAGAAAACGATAAGTTTGATGGAATTCGTAGAAGAAGATTAACTTCGCAGGAAGTAAAACAAATTGCAGGGAGGGCGGGACGAAAAGGGATTTACAACATTGGAAAAGTTGCATTTACCTCAGACATTAAAGAAATGCAAAAGTTACTCGAGCAAGAAGATGAACCTGTACAAATTTTCGCAATTGCTCCTACAACAGCAGTGTTTGAACGGTTTCAAAAGCACTATCGAGACATGGCCTTATTTTTTCAAATGTGGAATCAGTTTGAACCACCAAAAGGTACGAAAAAATCTTCACTTTCACAAGAACGTGAATTGTATGGGCTCATTTGTAATACTGAAATTGAAGCGCGTTTTTCGACAAAAGATTTATATGGATTTCTGCATCTACCGTTTTCAGGAAAAGAACCAGGCTTAGTTAAACAGTGGTTTGAAACAATGAAAGCCTTATCTGAGGACAAGGAACTCCCGGAACCGCTAATTACCTCGAAAAATTTAGAGGATCTAGAACTTTCCTATAAAGCCATTGGACTTCATCTCTTATTCTTATACCGATTAAATAAAAGAACGGAAGCCATTTACTGGGAACGCGTCAAGGTAGAAATTAGTAATGGTGTTCATGATCACTTAAAAGGAGAAATCATTAGCCACCAGAAAAAATGCAGACGTTGCGGGAAAAAAATACCTGATGATTTTCGATTTCCAATATGTGATGAATGTTATCGTATCGGTAGGAATACATCAAAGCCTCAGAATCGAAAGAAATAATAGGATATAGAGCATGGAGCTGGACGAGGAAATGAATGTGAATATTTTTCTCTGTCCACTCTAAACGGCTCTTTGTAAATTCGCCTATTATGTTTGAAATCGTTGTTTTCATTGAAATATTAGTGAGGGGAAGAGTAGATACGAAAGATTGAGGGGATACAAGTATCTTTCGTATGCTGATTATGAAATAGGCTTGATCAATCTCAACTTACATGATTATACTGGCGTATACTTTGATATCGGTTAAGTAAAGAATCTAGTTCCTGACTACAAGATACAACCAGTGGGTGAGTAAAACCAAAACGCTTTGCTTTAACGTACATATCTTGCCTTTTCCACTTAATTTGTCCTCGTAAAATATTTTTCTTTTCAAAAGTATTCATTTTCATATGTTTCCCTCCATCAACAATGTATTTTATACATCTATCAATAGTATTTCCTGTAATGTTTAATTTTGGTATCTTAATTGATATTTATCACAAAAACCGAAAGCTTAAACCTTTTCTCATTTTCATATGACTTTTTCATCTATGTTGAATTATCATATAAAACCAAGAAGTAGGAATAAATAGAAGGAACTCCTGATACTGTAGGAATTCCTCTACTTTTCTGTTCAATGATTTACACTTCAATAATCATTGGGATAATCATGGGTCTTCTCTTCGTTTTAGAAAACAAAAGCTTTCCTACGGTGTCTTTTATTTCTTTCTTAAGTGTACTTCTTTGATTTACACCATTTGCATTTGGCAAGTTCTTAAGGGTTGATACCACAAGATCATTAACCTCATTTATTAATTCTTCTGCATCCCGTACATAAACAAAACCACGAGATACCGTATCAGGTCTTGAAACAAGTTGACCGTTAGATTTATTAATCGTGATTACAATCATCATCATACCTTCTTCAGAGAGTATTTTTCGATCTCGTAATACGATGTTTCCTACATCTCCAATACCTAACCCGTCTACGAAAATATTCCCTGAAGTTATACTTCTTGTTTGTCTTGCCTCACCATTATTTATATCCACAACATCTCCATTTTTAATGATGAAGATATTTTCTTTTTCCACACCAACTGATTGTGCTAACAGGCTGTGTTGATGAAGCATTCGATACTCCCCATGAATGGGAATGAAGTACTTCGGTTTTATTAAAGTCAGCATGAGTTTTAATTCTTCTTGACAAGCATGTCCAGTTACATGCATTCCAGTGAATTCTCCATTTCCATATACCACATGTGCGCCTAATCGAAATAAATTGTCTATAATGCGAGACACGCTGATTTCATTTCCTGGTATTGGTGAAGCTGCAAATATAACTGTATCATCTCTCAAAACTTCAACTTTACGAAAATTGGAGCTGGCTAAACGGGCTAGGGCCGCCATTGGCTCGCCTTGACTACCCGTGCAAAGAATAACAACCTTATCAGGATCCATTCGATTCACTTCACTGGGATCAATCATCATGTCTTCTGGTACATGTAAATACCCAAGTTCTTGAGCTACTGCCACTACATTGACCATGCTTCGACCTAGTAAGACAAGCTTTCGATTCGTTTTTTCTGTAGCGTCAACAATCTGCTGAACACGATGCACATTGGAAGCGAATGTGGAGATGAATATTTTTTGTTTAGCTTTGCGGAATGCCTCTTCAATATGATTTCCAACAATTTTTTCTGTTGGCGTAAAACCAGGTCGTTCAGCATTGGTGCTTTCCGATAAAAGTAATAAAACGCCCTTTTGACCTATTTCAGCCATTTTATGAATCTCTGGATACTCACCACTCACAGGTGTTAAGTCAAACTTGAAATCCCCGGTATGTACAATTATTCCCACGGGAGTGTGAAATGCTATGCCTAGACAATCAGGTATGCTGTGGTTTGTTTTGAAAAAGGTTAAATCAACTTCTTCGAATTTTATAGTAGCGTTTGAATCAATTAAAATGAGTTCAGTTTCTCTCAAGAGACCATGTTCTTTTAGTTTTAACTCAATGAGACCTATTGTTAGTCGTGTTGCATAAATAGGTAAATTTATTTGTTTTAATAAGAAGGGGATTCCTCCTATATGATCTTCATGACCGTGAGTAATTATAAGTCCTTTGATCTTTTCCTTATTTTCTAATAAATACGATACATCTTGGACAATCAGGTCGATTCCTAATAAACTTTCATCAGGAAACTTTGAACCACAGTCAATCACAAACATGTCATTCGCATACTGAATGACATACATATTTTTCCCAATTTCATTAATACCACCTAAAGCAAATATCGATAATGCATTTTCTGAAGTCTTCAATTTTAAATCCTCCTACTTTGAATGAATATTCAAAGCATACCCAATTAGATATTTTTTATAATTTACCTTTACATATAAAGAGAAGGAAAGAGATATTCTTAACTTAAAAATATTTTTTTCAAGTAGTCAAAAAGCAGCAGGATTTTTGTCCTACTATTCCGAATATACATAATTATAAGAAAATGAATTGGTGTTCATTTTTTTGTAGAGAGAAACATTATAAATATGGGGGTTATGTATGAACGCTTTTCATTTATTGAAAATGGAGCTGTCGAAGTTAAAGGGACAAAAAGGGGTATTGTTTTCTGTATTAGGTGTTCTGTTAATACCAATTGTTTATGTTGCTGTTTTACTATCTTCCACATGGGGTCCGTATGATTATCTAAACAATTTACCCGTGGCTTTTGTGAATAACGATCAAGGTGCCCTTTCTGGAGAAACCCCAATCAATGTTGGGAAAGATTTGGTAGCAGATTTAAAGGAAAGCAACACTTTAGGATGGGATTTTGTAACGAAAGAAGAGGCAGAGAAGGGGTTAGACAAACAGGATTATTACATGGTAATTGAAATTCCTGAAGACTTTTCCCAAAAGGTGACAACTGTTTTGGATGCAAATCCGCAAGTCCCTGAATTGCGCTATATCCAAAATGAGGGGCTAAACTTTATGGCTGCACAAGTTACAAAAAGTGCAACTGAAAAAATTAGAGAGCAACTCGGAAATAAAATTACAGAAACGTATACTCGAACACTTTTCTCGAAATTCGGTGAAATTTCAACTGGATTCGCTTCTGGAGCAGATGGTTCACAGAAAATATTTGAAGGAACAACTTCTTTATCTGATGGGACAAGTCTTTTATTAACCTCTTTAACAGACAAAACAGATGATATATTGAAGCTAGCAAGTGGAGCTCAGTCTGCTGAAAGTGGAGCGGGTGAGTTGTTAAGATCGATTAATGCTGGAACAACAGATATTAATAAACTTGCTGCTGGATCTAGAAATCTGGCAAATGGAGTGACAACCCTTAAAGAAGGTTCTGTAAAGGTATTGGGTGGATTACAAGCGGCTAATGCCGGCAGTGAAAGCGTCACCTCAGGATTAGAGACAAAATTAAAACCAGGTAGTGAGCAAATCGCTAATGGAATGAGTAAAGTAGCTGCTACGACAAGTCAATTATCAGGCGGTTCACAGAGCTTAACTGCTGGATTAATGGCTTATCTTGAAAAACATCCAGAACTAAATAATGATCAGGAGTTCATGACGCTTCTTGGCACAAGTGATGCTATCTCTAAAGGTATGGTTCAGTTTAATCAAGAAGTTCAACCTTTAAAGGTAGGTGCTGCAGAACTAGCTGGAGGAATTTCACAAGCCGCTACTGGTTCAAAACAAGTTAGTGAAGGTTTATCACAACTAGTTGCTGGACAAACGACAGCAACTGCGGGTATAGATCAGTTACAAGCAGGTGCTAATCAAGTTGCAAATGGAAACGCTTCCGTAGCTTCTTCATGGACGAAACTAAGCAGTGGGGTTTCTAGTTTACAAAATGGGTTAACTCAAATTAGTGCTGGAAATCAGACCGTCGCTACTGGGTGGGAAACCATGACTTTAGGTGTAACTTCACTTGACACTGGTGCGAAACAGCTACAAACAGGTAGTAAAGAACTTTCGACTGGTCTTGCTGGTGGGGCTGATGAAGTGAGTAGTATTCAAGTTACAGATGCAAATATTGCCATGTTTTCAAATCCGGTAACATTAAGTGGCGAAACTGTAAACGGCCTGAACTATTACCGTGATTCTACAGCACCTTATATCCTTTCACTTGCATTATTTGTAGGGATATTAATTTTATCGTTTTTTGTAGATTTTAAACAACCGATCGTAATGCCTGGTTCAGCAATTAGTTGGTATGCAAGTAAACTGATGAACCTTTCCATATTTGCAATCGCGCAAGGACTTTTAGTGTCATTATTTGCACTGTTTTTCTTGCAACTTCAAGTTGAAAGCGTATTCTCATTCATACTATTTTCAATATTTACAAGTTTGACGTTTTTAGCTATCGTTTTCTTCCTTGTTGCTTTTGGAGGCAACGTAGGACGCTTTGTAGCTTTTGCATTTTTGGTCTTGCAGTTATCATTGACGGGGTCAAACCTGCCGATTCCGATGCTGCCTGAGAACTTGCAAGCTATTAGCAAGTTTTTACCATTAACGTACTCAAATGCTGGATTTAAATCTATTATCTCGTTGGGAGACACTAGTTTCCTATTAGCAAATGTCTTTGTATTGTTTATGTTTATGGTTGTGTTTACTGTATTGACCCTGGCAGTATTCATTTACAGTTACTCTAGAGGCAGAGAGAAAATTGTTCTTGCTATCTAGTTTTTATTAGACCGCCCACATTAGAGCCACCCTATTTCGGTTTATCGAGATGGGGTTGGCTCTTTTTTAAATTGCTCTGCGGGAACGATTAAGTAGATTTTCGTTTCAGGCTGACGCTTTCCGCGGGCACGACCTCAGCCGCTTCGGGCCAACAGGATGTTGGTTACGAAGGCGTCGCCACACGATGTGGCGTTCTTAGCCTTCGATCCCTTACACTTCTTCGGTTCGCACTGTTCCCGCAGGAGACGCAGCCTTTCACTACAATCACTTACTAAAATTAAAATTAGCAGAGATATTGGTCAGAGCTTAAGTAAAGTATAGTTCAAGGATTCAGTTACAATTCGAAGATTTACTAAATCAACAAGTTTGGAACAGATAAAAATGCAAGATTAGAAGGCTTGCAACTGGTTATCATAAACGTAATTCAATAGAATTGCCTAAAATAATTCTATAGTGCTAAAGCATGGGTTTATCGTGCGGTCCCGTAGTTAATTTGGGTTTAATAAAAAGTGAAGTTTCTTTCAATCTTAAAAGGAATGTTCTTTGAACTACTTTAAATATAGAAGTGATTGAAATGGAAGCGGCGACTCCGGTGGGATTAGAGGGACAAGTGAGACCCCGCAGTGGCAAAGGAACGATGGCTAAGAGCACCACATCCTGTGGTAACGCCTTCGTGACCAACATCGTGTTGGCCAGAGGATGCTTATTGCCCCCCACGGAAAGCGTCTGTTTGAATGGAAGTCACTGATACAACTTAGATGTTAACATCATTTAGAGTTTCTCAAAAAGACCGGGTGTACTTATCCGGTTTTTTCTTATTTTTACTAGATTGAATTATCAGAATTGATTTGCAATAAATATAACAGTGTTGTATATTAACGTTATAAATCTGTTATGTGCTTGTGTTGAAATGCATATCTTTTATAAAGGGGGATTTGGAATGGTAAGTTCAAACATCACCGCTGAAGAGGATCAGTTATCACGTTTTATGGAACGGATTGAAGCTGGAGATAAGATAGAAGCAACTGATTGGATGCCTGAAGAATATCGAGTGACATTGATTAAATTAATTTCCATGCATGGAATGAGCGAAATAATGGGTGCACTACCTGAAAAAGAATGGGTACCAAGAGCACCTACTCTTAACCGAAAGCTAGGAATTATGGCAAAGGTTCAAGATGAAATGGGGCATGGGCAATTACTACTTCGAGTAACTGAAGATTTACTAGAACCTTATGGTAAAGACCGCGGAGATTTAATGCAGGATTTATTTAATGGAGATTTAAAGTTTCATAATGTTTTTCATATGGAAACGAAAACATGGGCTGATGCTGGGATTATAGGGTGGCTCGTGGATGGAGCTGCAATAATAACGCAAACAGACATGCTTAAAGCTTCTTATGGACCATATGCGAGAGCTCTGCAACGAATTTGTGCAGAAGAAGTATTTCATGCGCAACATGGTGAATCCATTATTATGGCACTTGCAGAAGGAACAGATGAACAAAAGGCAATGATTCAAGAAGCTTTGGATCGCTGGTGGGAAGCTTTACTTATGTTCTTTGGTCCTGCTAGTAAAGAAACAACAGGTTCCTCTAAGCAAGACTTGACGATTAAATATAAAATACGAACCAAAACAAATGAAGATTTTAGACAGATCTTTTTCGACAAATACATTCCACGAATTTTATCACTCGGATTGACTATTCCGGATCCGACCATTAAATATGACACTGAAAGTAAAATGTGGTTATACCAACAGCCTGATTGGAATGAATTTAAAAAGATTATTAGAAATCAAGGCCCACGTTCAGAAGCTCGTCTAAATCTGCGCCGACAATCCTATGAATATAATGCATGGGTAAGAGAAGCTCTTAGTGAGACAGTCAGCTAAAGGAAGGATTCAGATAAAAATGGCAAAAGATTCGTTTTATCAAGAATATGAGATTTTTAGCAAACGTACGCCGAGTTCAGCATTTCAGCACCAATTCAGTTTATTAGCACCGAATGAAGAGATGGCGATGGTTATGGCTCAGGAAAACTTTATGCGCCGTGAACCAGTTGCAGATATTTGGGTTGTTAATAGGAAGCATGTTAGAAAAATGGATACTGAAGAAAAAATGACGCTTGCTCGGTTAGAAAATAAGGATTATCGAACGACAAAAGGATATGGCTATTTAAAGAAAAAGTGGCGTCAGTATGAGCAAGAAATGCTAGATGAGAAAGAGATATTGTCTTGGGGAGGGGAGAGAAAATGAGTGACATGGAGAAAGAAATGCCTTTAGAGAATAAAGAAGCAATTAAACATCTATTGTTTCAGTTGGCAGATGATGACTTTATGTACGCTTACCGTGGATCTGAATGGCTAGGTCTAGCTCCTCATATTGAAGCTGACATTGCTTCATCTTCTATCAGCCAGGATAGCATGGGGCATGCGGCCATGTATTATAAACTTCTAGAAGATTTAGGGGCAGGAAAAGCGGATGATTTAGCACATTTACGACCATCAGTTGAAAGAAAAAACACTATTTTGACTGAGCGCGTAAATGGTGAAGGTTATTATATGGAAGTTCCTCATTATGACTGGGCGTATACAGTTGTTAGAAGTTACTTTTATACACAATCTAAAAAAGTGAAAATTGATTCATTATGTGAAAGTTCTTACACGCCTCTTGCTGAAGTGGCTGTAAAAGTTAGAATGGAACTTTATTATCACAGGATGCATTGGGAAATTTGGTTTAAGCAATTAATGAATTCCACAGATGTGGCAAAGAAGAAAATGAGTGCAGCGATCGATTTAGTGATGAAAGACTTTGGTGATGTGTTTTCCTATGGCAATCAGAAACAAGCCATTGAATCAAGTAGATTAATAGGTAGCGAGGAAGATTTAAAGGCAAAATGGCATGAAAGCCTTAAGCCAGTTTTTCTAGCCCTTGAGATGGATGTACCGTCTATTCCAATGCAACCAGAAAAAAATGGACGGAATGGGCAACATACTCAAGACTTGGATGATGCACTAATCACTCTTTCTGAAGTTAGTAAGCTTGATCCAGTTGCTGTCTGGTAATCAGTAATGGAAAGGGGGTACTTATAATGATTCAATATGAAAGCGTTACCATTGAACATGTATATGACGTACTTATGAATGTGAAAGACCCTGAAATTGATTCCATCAGCATTATTGATCTTGGAATGGTTGGGGATGTAATTGTCGATGGAGATAACGTTAAAATTTCTCTTCTCCCTACTTTCTTAGGTTGTCCTGCACTTGATATTATTCGAAAAAACACCATGAACGCTGTGAAAGAACTTGTGGGTGTGGATGAAGTAGAAGTAGAGTTCGTTTATCATCCACCATGGACGTCAGACCGCATCTCACCAAGAGGTCATGAAAATTTAAGAGCCTTTGGTATAGCCCCTCCACCCCTTCATTTTGAAGAAGATGGCTCATGGCGTGTAGATTGTGCGTATTGCGGTTCAACGTATGTAACAATGGACAATATTTTCGGACCGACGTCTTGTCGAAGTATTTTATACTGCAAGAGCTGTAAAAACGTTTTTGAAGCAATGAAACCTGTATCAACAAACATGTGAAAAGAGGAGATATAAAATGGCTAAATTAATCGCAATGTACAAACATCCTGAAAACAAAGAGGTTTTTGATGATCATTACTTCAACGTACACGGACCTCTAACTGCTAAAATACC